>JAJDTE010000065.1:0-10211 GCA_022827325.1 Gammaproteobacteria bacterium
GACTGGCGCTGTTTCACGTCGCGATCATCGCGCTTGCCAATTACACGGTCCAGTTCACCGGCACCTTTCTCGGCTACCATTTCACCTGGGCGATGTTCGTGTTCCCCGTGGTCATCCTGGCCACGGACCTGACGGTCAGGCTGTCAAACCAGCGCCTGGCCCGCCGCATTGTCGGATATGCCTACGTTCCCGCCATCCTCATCAGCGCCTGGCTGGCCGACTGGCGGATCGGGCTTGCAAGCGGCACCGCGTACCTGGTCGGGCAACTGGTGGACATCACGGTGTTCCAGAAAGTCCGGGAGCGCTCAAGGGCCTGGTGGGTGGCACCGGCCATTTCGACGTTCTTCGCCAATATCATCGACACCTACGTGTTCTACTCCACCGCATTCGTCCAGTCCCGGGACCCGTTCATGGCGACGAACTGGCCCGAGGTGGCCACCGTGGACCTGGTCTTCAAGATCGTGGTATCCATCCTCTTCTTCCTGCCCGCCTATGGCGTGGCCCTGTCCATGCTGCAGCGCCGGCTCACCCTGCACTGAGTCCTCCCAGCCGTGCACCGGGGCGGTCATGCCGAACGCACGGGAAGGGCGACTGGTGTGCGGTGCCGGTCAGGGCGCCGCCGCCCGGAAGGTGCCCGGGTCAGGGATCCGGCAATTCCTCTTCCTCCGCCAGTTCCGCCTCCTCCCTGGCTGCCTTTTCCGCATCCTTCTTCGCGATGTATCGCGAGGTGAACAGGCCGAGTTCAAACAACAGCCATACGGGCACCGCGAGTAGCGTCTGGGAGAAGATGTCCGGCGGGGTCATCAGCATCCCCACCACGAACGCGATGATGATGATGTAGGGACGCTTCGTCTCCAGGTCTTCCGGTGTCGTGATGCCCAGTTTGACAAAAATGATGGTCGCCACAGGCACCTCGAACGCCACCCCGAATGCGAAGAACAGCTTGACCACGAAACTGAAGTAGGCATTGATGTCCGTCATCACCTGGACCCCCTCCGGCGCACTGCCGGCGAAGAAGGCGAAAATGATGGGGAACACCACGAAGTAGGCGAACACGATTCCGAGGTAGAACAGCAGGCTGCTGGAGACGATGATCGGCAGCACCATCCGCTTCTCGTGCTGGTACAACCCGGGGGCGACGAAGGCCCACATCTGGTACAGCACATAGGGCACCGCGATGGCGAATGCGCAGGCAAACGCGAACTTGAACGGCACGAAGAACGGCCCGTGCGGCTCCGTGGAGATCATGCTGTTGCCTTCCGGCAGCGCCGACATGAGCGGCTTCGCCAGGATCTCGTAGAGATCGTTGGCGAAGGGCACCAGGCAGGCAAAGATGACCACCACCGCCAGGATGGCGCGCAGCAGGCGGTCCCTGAGCTCCAGCAGGTGGGAGATCAGGGTGCCTTCGCCCGTTGGAGTGTCCCTCGGCACCTAAGTGGCCTACTCCACCGGGGTTTTCGCCTTCGGGGACTTCTCCCCGGCAGCGGTTTCTCCGGCCGCGGCCGGCTCACTTCCGGCGTCCGTTCCGCCCGCCTTGTCCGGCCCGGCACCGGAACCGTCATCGGCGCCATCGATTTCACTTTCCATCTGCTTGGCGATCTCGTCGATCTCGTCGATGTCGGACTGGATCTCTTCTTTCAGCGGCGTGGTTTCCTCCACGACATCCTTGACGGAGGACCGGAGCTCTTCGGCGTCGCTGGCTTTCTTGATGGTGTCGGCGGCCTTGTTCACCTCCTTGTGGGCATCGTCGAGGCCTTCCTTGAGACCCGAAAGCTCGCTGGCCTTGAGTTCGCGGTCGATGTCGCGCTTCACGTCGGTGACCATGCGGCGGGCCTTGCCGATCCACAGGCCCGCCGTCCGCGCAAGTCCCGGCAAGCGCTCCGGTCCGACGATGATCAGTGCCACGACGCCGATAATCGTCAGTTCCCAGAAGCCAACATCAAACATGTCCGTCAGGCGTCAGCCCAATGCTCTTTTCAGGATTTCTCCCCGTCCGTCTTGTCCTCCGCGGTGTCGGCGACTTTCTCGGCGACCCCGTCGGGCGCTTCATCCAGCTGCTCCTGGTCTTCCGGCTTTTCCTGGGAGCCGTCCTCCTTCATCGCCTTCTTGAAACCCTTGATTGCGCCGCCGAGGTCACCACCGAGGCCGCGCAGTTTCTTGGTGCCGAAGATCAGCAGCACGATGACCAGGATGATCAGCAACTGGAATGGACTAATTCCGCCAAAACCCATGTTCTTTCTCCAATAGCGTTGAGAGTGAAGTTGTCCGCGGACAGGGACTGCCGCCCCACCACCACCGCCGGCGGGCCGAGGCGCCGGAGGATTGATCGAAACCGTACATTCTAGCTGGAATCTGGCTGAGTGCGAGAATTTTTTTCCGCCAGCCCGGACCGGCCCGAACGGGATTCCAGCACCGCCCGCACCTCCGCCAGCCCGAGATCGTACCGCGCCAGCACGACCATGAGGTGGAACAGGAGGTCGGCCGACTCCT
The DNA here is from genome assembly GCA_022827325.1 of Gammaproteobacteria bacterium. Taxonomy (GTDB): domain Bacteria; phylum Pseudomonadota; class Gammaproteobacteria; order Arenicellales; family Poriferihabitantaceae; genus VYFG01. Next base: position 2,491 of record JAJDTE010000065.1, read on the forward strand.
CGGCAATTTCCTCCCGGTTCCCCGATTTTGCGGCCAGCATGACCTCCGTCGCCTCTTCGCCGATCTTCTTCAGGAGCCGGTCCTCGTCCCCGTCCAGCAGGCTAGCCACGTAGGATTCCTCCGGATCAAGGCCCCTGCGGCGGGCGATCACGGACTCCAGCTGCGCCAGGACCGATCCGGCAGTGGCACCATGGTCAGGGTTTTCCATAGATCTCTCCGGCGTCCTTCAGCACCGGGTCCACCGCCACCCATTGCCCCTCCTCCTGTCTGAGATAGAAACAGCTGTGCCGCCCGGTATGACAGGCGATGCCGCCCACCTGCTCCACCTGCATCAGGACCGTGTCGGCGTCGCAGTCGATGCGGATCTCCTTCAGCTTCTGCACGTGTCCGGACTCCTCCCCCTTGCGCCACAGCTTGCCCCGGGAACGGGACCAGTAGACCGCACGGCCCTCCTTGAGGGTGAGGGCCAGCGCCTCACGGTTCATCCAGGCCATCATCAGCACCCTGCCGGTATGGTGTTCCTGGGCGATGGCGGCCACCAGTCCATCCCCGTTCCACCGGATGGCATCCAGTAATTGCGCGTCGTTCATGTTCCTGCGGTTTCTCTCGCTCGGTCTTTCCAGGTTACTATTTTGCGGCCCTTTGGCGGAATCACAACCTGACCTCGATGCCACGGGCCGCCATATGCCGCTTGGCTTCCCCGACGGTGTGCTCCCCGAAATGAAATATGCTGGCTGCAAGCACGGCATCCGCGCCCCCCTGGATCACCCCTTCGGAGAGGTGATCGAGATTTCCCACACCGCCGGAAGCGATGACCGGAAGATTGACCGCCGAGGTCATTTCCCGGACCAGTTCGAGGTCGAATCCATTGCGGGTACCATCACGATCCATACTGGTCACCAAGAGCTCCCCGGCGCCCAGATCTTCCATCCTCCGCGCCCAATCCACTGCATCGATACCGGTGGGATTGCGCCCGCCGTGGGTGAACACCTCCCACGTTCGCCGGCCATCGCCCTCGTCCGGGGCGCGCTTGGCGTCAATGGCCACGACGATGCACTGGTTGCCGAAATGCCCGCTGGCATCCCGGATGAAATCCGGGTTCTGTACCGCCGAGGTGTTGATGGAAATCTTGTCGGCGCCGGCATCCAGCAGGCGATGGATATCATCCAGGCAACGGACCCCCCCGCCCACGGTCAGGGGAATGAACACTTCCCCGGCCACCGCCTCCACCACGTGGACAATCGTGTCGCGCCGGTCGGAACTGGCGGTGATGTCGAGGAACGTTATTTCATCCGCGCCCTGGCGGTCGTAGCCGCGTGCAACTTCCACCGGATCTCCCGCGTCCCGGATGTCGACGAACTGAACGCCTTTCACCACCCGGCCCGCGTCCACATCCAGGCAGGGAATAATGCGGCGGGCGAGACCCATGAATCGTGATCGCTGCGCAGGCCGGCCTAGAGGCCGAACACGCTTTGTCCGGCGATTTCGTCGGCGGTTTTCTGGCCCTCGGCGAAATCCAGGGTGCCTTCATAGATGGCCCTCCCGGTGATCGCTCCGATGATGCCCGAGTCCGACACCCTGGCGAGTTTCCTGACGTTCTCGATATTGTGGATGCCTCCGGAGGCAATGACCGGAATGTTGATTGCTTCGGCCAGCTTGACCGTGGCTTCTATGTTGACGCCCTGCATCATGCCGTCCCGGGCGATGTCGGTGTAAATGATGGCCTCGACGCCATCTTCCTCGAAATGCCGGGCCATATCGATGGCATCATGCTTGGACAGCTTGGACCATCCGTCGGTCGCTACACGGCCCTCCTTCGCATCCAGGCCGATGATGATGTGGGTGGGGAATTCCGCGCACAGGTCGCTGATGAGGTGGGGTTCGTTGACCGCCTGGGTGCCGATGATGATGTAGCGGACACCGGCCTGGATGTATACGTCCACGGTGGATTCGTTGCGGATACCCCCTCCAACCTGTATGGGCATATCCGGATATTCCTCGGCAATATCATGGATGACGTCGGCATTGACCGGCTCGCCCCGGAACGCGCCATCGAGGTCCACGATATGAAGCCTTCGGGCCCCTGCCTCCACCCAGCGCCTGGCCACTTCCACGGGCCGGTCCGAAAACACCGTGACATCCTGCATGTCGCCCTGCCGCAGGCGAACGCATTTGCCGTCTTTGAGATCAATTGCAGGTATCAAGAGCATGTCAGTGAACCCCTTTCCAATGAATGAAGTTTTGCAACAGGCGCAAACCGTCCCTCTGGCTTTTTTCCGGATGAAACTGCGTGGCGAACAGGTTGTCGCGGGTTGCCGCGGCGGTGAATCGGTTGCCGTACGTGCAGGTGCCCGCCACCTCGTGCTCGTTGTTGGCTTCCACGTAGTAGCTGTGCACGAAATAGAACCGCCGCTGGTCGTCTATCCCCCGCCAGAGGGGATGGCCGGACGTCTGCCGCACCTGGTTCCATCCCATGTGCGGAATTTTCCGGCGGCCGTCTCCCCGGTGCGCTGCCGCATCCGCCTGTCCGCGGGATGCGGCGAAATGACGCACCTCGCCGTCGAGCAGGCCGAGGCATGCCACCCCGCCGTTTTCCTCGCTGTATGCGTACAGGGCCTGCAGCCCGAGACAGATGCCGAGCACCGGACCTTCGTCCAGTCGGACCCTGACTGCCGCTGCCAGTTCCGGCTGTTTCCCAAGCTGGCGCATCCAGGTGCCGATTGCGCCCTGTCCCGGCAGCACCAGATGACCGGCGTTGCGGATATCCGAAGGGTCCGAACTGATCCTGACGTCACCGGCACCCACATGCACGAGGGCCTTGTATACGGAATACAGGTTGCCGGTACCCAGATTGACGATGACCACGGCGGGCATTTGCCTGTTCCCTCGGGCCGGGGCTATAGCTGTCCCTTCGTGGATGGCACGCCGCGCATGCGCGGATCGATCTCGGCGGCCATTCTGAGTGCCCGCCCGAACGCCTTGAACATGGTTTCGGCAATGTGGTGGGAATTTGCGCCACGGAGGTTGTCCACATGCAGAGTCGCATGGGCATGGTTGCAGAATCCCTGGAAGAACTCGTGCACCAGGGTGGTGGCGAAACGGCCGACCATGGCATCGGGCCAGGAGACGTGCTGGACCAGCAACGGACGCCCGGAGAAATCGATGACCACCCTGCTCAGGGCTTCATCGAGGGGGACATAGGCATGGCCATAGCGGCGGATTCCCGCCTTGTCGCCCAAGGCCGCCGCGACCGCCTGGCCGATGGTGATGCCGATATCCTCCACCGTGTGGTGGTCGTCGATATGCAGGTCCCCCTCCGCATCCACGGACAGGTCCACCACGCCGTGCCTAGCCACCTGGTCCAGCATATGTTCGAGAAAGGGAACGCCTGTCTTGAAGCTGCCCTTTCCGGAACCGTCCAGTTTGAGCTTCACGGTAATGCGCGTTTCCGCAGTATTGCGGGATATTTCTGCGGTTCGTTCAGTCATGACGGAGGTGCTGGCGGGTATCCTTGCGCAACCGGGGGTCAAACACTGCAGGTCGTCTATCGAAGGTGAACTGGGTGAGTTGACGGGTATCTTTCGAAAGGCACGGGTATCCGGGGACGCGACGACCGTTCCGGGGTGATGCCGCAGGCGAAAGTCACCCTGGAACGGGGATGCACTTTCACAGAAATCGGGAAGGCGTAAGGGCGGTATCCACTCGCTTGGGACGATCTATTCTACCCGCAAACGACAGACATTTGTAGGAAACCCGTGACGTTTTCAGGCCCGTGGAAACCAGGAACTGACAACGGGTCCCTAGTCCCGCGCCGGAAGGGCAGGCCCGTGTCCCGGGAGTCCGGCCCGCCGGCCACACACCCTCAGGCTCTGGCGGCGCCTCTCCGCCTGCCCATACTGCAGCCCGGTCCGTTTCCGCCCGGATCACACCTGAAAAATAATTGAACCCAACGGATTGACGGCGGGGCAAGTTTCCTCCATTCTAGTATAGGAGGTATTGCAGGGAACGGCTTCCGATTCACCCAGGGACACCAACGCCTGTCAGCGGGAGAGCCCCCGATCAACCGAAATTTTCCGTGTCGATGAAAGAAAGCTTGCTCGATGTCCTGATCTATCTGTTTGAAAACTATATGTTTGATGACGACGGCTACGAGCCGGACCAGGAAACCCTGGCGCTGGAACTGAGCCAGGCAGGATTCGAACATGCAATGATCGACCAGGCATTTGACTGGCTCGAGAACCTGGCCCGGCTGTGCGAACAGAACCCGGAAGAGAATTCGATCGGTCCTGCCGGCGCCGTCCGCCACTACACGCCCGAGGAATGCGAGCATCTCAACCTGGAAGCCCGGGGGCTCCTGCTCAGCCTGGAGCAATGCGGCGTGCTGAACGGGACTACCCGGGAGATGGTAATCGACCAGCTGATGGCCCTCGGTGTGGAACAGGTGGAGCTGGACCATATCAAGTGGGTAATTCTCATGGTGCTCAGCAACTACACCGGCGGCGAAGGGATCAGCGAACTGACGGAAACCCTGGTGCTCGACGGCCTGCACGCCTGCATCCACTGACAATCCGCGTTATCTGTCTGTTCCGTTGTCCCGATGGGCAAGCCGTTAATTATCGTCGAATCGCCGGCCAAGGCGCGCTCCATGTCGCGCTATCTCGGCAACGATTTTGTCGCGCTGGCCTCCTACGGCCATGTGCGGGATCTCCCGCGCAAGGAAAATGCCGTGGATCCGGAGCAGGACTTCGAGATGAGATACGAGGTCATCGAGGGCAGCAGGAAACATGTCGACTCCATAGCCCGGGCGATGAAAAAGGCCGATGCCCTGTTTCTGGCCACCGACCCGGACCGTGAGGGCGAGGCGATCTCCTGGCACCTGTATGAACTTCTCAAGGAGCGCAACCTGATCGAGGACAAGCCCGTATACCGGGTCGAGTTTCACGAGATTACCCGGGAGGCGATCCGCCATGCGGTACAGAACCCGCGCACCCTGTCACACAACCTGATCGACGCCTACCAGGCCCGCCGCGCCCTGGATCGCCTGGTGGGATTCAACCTGTCGCCGCTGTTGTGGAAGAAGATCCGGGCCGGTCTTTCCGCGGGCCGGGTGCAAAGCCCGGCCCTGCGGCTGATCTGCGAGCGGGACGAGGAGATCGCACGCTTCGTTCCGCAGGAATACTGGACCATCGAGGCTGACTGCGTTGCGGAAGACGCGGAGTTCGTCAGCAGACTGCGCCGGTTCGAAGGCGAGAAGCTGGCCAAGTTTTCCATCACCGACAGTACCAGGGCGACAGCGGTCGAACGCCGCCTGACCGAGGCGGCGGACGGACGCCTGCGGGTCGAATCGGTTGCCAGAAGGGAAACCAGGGACTCCCCCAAGCCGCCGTTCACCACCTCCACGCTGCAGCAGGAGGCTTCGCGAAAGCTCGGGTTCAGCACCCGGCGGACGATGCAAACGGCCCAGCAGCTGTACGAAGGGATCGACACCGGTTCCGGTTCAGCCGGGCTCATCACCTACATGCGAACCGACTCGGTGGTGCTGGCGAGCGTGGCGGTGGCGGAAATACGGGAGCTGATCGCGAAACGTTACGGCGCCAACATGGTGCCGGCCGGGCCCAATACCTTCAGGAACAAGTCCAAGAATGCCCAGGAGGCCCACGAAGCGATCCGTCCCACGTCCGTGGAACGGATTCCGGAAAGCCTCCGGGGCGCGCTCTCCGACGACCAGTACCGTCTGTACGACCTGATCTGGAAACGGACCATGGCCTGCCAGATGATTCCTGCCATCATCGACACGGTGACGGTGGATCTCTCGGCGGGGGATGCCGGCGTTTTCCGCGCCACGGGACGCACCGTCCGGGTGCCGGGATACATGTCCGTATACAAGGAAGGGCGGGATGACAGGAAGGACAAGACCGACAAGGACATCGTTCTGCCCCCGATGCGGGAAGGGGACACCGTGGTTCTGAAGCAGGTAAGGCCGGAGCAGCACTTCACCGAGCCGCCTCCCCGCTACAACGAGGCGTCCCTGGTCAAAACCCTGGAAGAATACGGCATCGGCCGGCCTTCCACGTGGACCAGCATCATCGGCACCCTGCTCAAGCAGGAATACGTCACGCTGGAGAAACGGCGTTTCGAAGCTACTGACCTCGGCAAGATCGTCAACCACTTTCTGTCCCGGCACTTCACGCAGTATGTTGACTACGAGTTCACGGCACGCATGGAGGATGCCCTGGACGAAATTTCCCGTGGCGAGAAGCAATGGGTGCCGCTGATGCGGGACTTCTGGGGTTCCTTCGAGAAACAGATCGAGGAGAAGACGGAGACCGTCAGCCGAGAGGATGCGATCCAGGCCCGCGTTCTCGGCGAGGACCCGAAGACGGGGAAGCCGGTATCCGTGCGCCTCGGCCGGTATGGGCCGTATGCCCAGATCGGCACCCGCGAGGACGATGAAAAGCCCAGTTTCGCCAGCCTGAGGCCGGAACAGAAGCTGGACGGGATTTCCCTTCAGGAGGCGCTGGACCTGTTCCGGCTGCCACGGGGCATGGGTGAAACGCCCGAGGGCGAACCGCTGACCGTGGCCATCGGCCGGTTTGGCCCCTATGTCCGCTATGGCGATAAGTTCGTATCCCTCGGCAAGGACCATGACCCGCTCACCGTGGATCGGGAAACCGTGCTGCAACTGGTGTCGGAAAAAAAGCAAGCAGATGCGAATCGCATCATCCTCAACTTCGAGGAAGCCGGGGTTCAGGTGCTGAACGGCCGCTACGGGCCCTACATCACCAACGGGAGCGTCAACGCCAGGGTACCCAAGGATGTGGTCGAGCCCAAGACCCTGACCCTGGAGGACTGTGAAGAGCTTCTGAAGGAAGGCAAGCCCGCCCGGGGCAGGAAGAAGGCCGCCAGGAAGAAAGCGGCCGCGCGCAAGGTCGCAAAGAAAAAATCCGCAAAGAAGAAATCCGGGAAGAAGAAAGCGACCTCTGCCAGGGCCGCGAAAAAGAAACCGGGCGGGAAGCGGACAGCAACGCTCCCCTGAAGGGCTCCGGACGGAACCCGTCCTGCGGGAATCTCCCCGGCGGACGGAAATTCGACTGTCTCCGGAGAACCTGCTTCCTGCGGTCATGGCCCGCCTTGCCGTCATCCGGCAGCGGGTCACGCCGATTCACCGGAGGGGCGGCGGGCAATACCGCGCCCGCTTCCATGCCGGCTCAAAGAGCGTGTCGAATCGTGTCGATGATCCTGTCCTGGTCCGATGGTTCGAGGTACGGATGCATGGGCAGGCTGAACACCTCGTCCGCCAGGAGATCGGAAACCGGCATGCCGACGCCGGCGCCTTCCGCGCCGCGGTACGCGGGCTGACGGTGCAGGGGACATGAATAGTAGACTGCCGAAGGGATGCCCCCGTCATCCAGGGCCTTGCGGATCCGGTCCCTCTCGGTGGAGCGGAGCGTGTACTGCGCCCAGGTCGTGGTGCAGTTTGCGGGAATGGCCGGCGTCGCCACCAGATCGGCAAGTCCGTGGGTATATCGCTTCGCCACCTCCTGCCTGGCGGCGATTTCATCATCCAGCACCTTGAGCTTGCAGCGCAGTACCGCTGCCTGAATGGTATCCAGCCGGCCGGTGATGCCGGTGCGGACGTTGTCGTACTGGCTGGTGCCCATGCCATGAAAGCGTATGGACCTGAGCACTTCGGCCCGCTCCCCGTCGTCGGTGAAGACCGC
>JAJDTE010000027.1:0-8663 GCA_022827325.1 Gammaproteobacteria bacterium
CACGGTGAACCAGTACCTGAATGTTGTGAGGGAGAAGCTGGGGTGTCGGACGAAGTTCGAGGCGGCGGTTCGTGCGTCCCGGTTCGGGCTGCTGCTTGGGAGCCCGGACAGTTACAGGAGGAACCTCCGGCGGGATGCGTACCCGGAGGTGGATTGCGATGACCGCTGGATCGAGGGGACGGTGATGGTGAACCGGGAGGGGCGGGAGGAGGAGCCGGTGGTGGAGGAGCAGAAGGACGGGGAGGAGGGCGGGAAATAGGACGGGCCTGCCTTCCGGATACCCAGGGAGGTTGCCGTGAGATTTCGCCCCAGGGGGGTAAACGCGGTCTTCAAATAGAGAGGACCCGGAAAAGGTCTTCATAGCCATCCTGACCCGGGCGGTGGAGGCGTTTCCTGCGGTTACGAGAACCAGGCCCAGTTCGGTTCTGGAGCGGTTACGGTTCGGGAATTGTCCCCGTGCAGTCAGGCGTGCGCTTGCACACCGGGGTACAAGGCGCCGCTGAAATCCCTGCTTCGGGCACGGAGCTGGCGGATGGGCGCTACGGATATTCGGCCCGTTGCTTTCATATGAAATATAATCGGGGGTTCGGCATCGGCCCGTTGATTGCAAATAGCAGGAAAACAGAAGACGAACCGGAAATATTCCACACCGCCACGCAGACACAATCCCGTCAATGCCGGGATTGGCCGGAAATGACAATGACTCCTGCCACCGACATCCCCACGGTAACAGAAGAAATACTGGTCCTTCTGCTGGATGACGAACGTGGAGTCCCGGTGCCGGTTCCGCGCAGCCACATGGCATGCGTGTTCGCCGGGGCCGTCCTGATGGACCTGGCGTTCGTCAACCGGATTGACACGGACCTCGAGAGCCTGATGGTCATCGACCGGACGCCGACCGGAATTTTCATGCTCGATCACGCACTGGCGAAGATCGTCGCACGGAAGGAAACCGCCGACGCGCGCGCCTGGATCCGGGTGCTCTCGTCGGAAGATGCCGCCATGATCTCCGAACAGGCGCATATCAGGCTTGTCGAGCGCGGGATCCTGACGCTTCGGGAGGGCAGTTTTCGTGCGGCCTTCTGGCGCCCGCGCCGCGTTCCGACCCGGCTGGAGACAGAATTTGCCTGGCCCTTTGGCCGGCGCCGTTACCGTGAGTCCATCGGCAGGATCAAGCTGCGAATCGGCAACATCCTGTTCTCCGACGATATCCCGGACCCGCACGAGGTCGCGCTGATCGGACTGGTTTCCGCCTGTAACCTGTTCGGCGAGATATACCCGGACCGGGACATCAGTCAGTTCCGCCTGCGGATCGACCAACTGAGCAGGATGGACCTGATCGGCCGGGAGCTTGCGGGCATGATCACCGAAATCGGGCACGGCGTACAGGAGTCCCTTGCCGTGGCAGATTCCCGGACCGGATGAAGGTCCATGCCGGGACCAACCGGGTGCCGGGCTTCGGCCCCGCATTTCCCACGCATGACGCCGGTACTCTTGAAATACGCGTAGGAGCGGCATAGCGGGGACCTGGGGGAGCCTGTGGCGGAACGGGCGCCCGGATCCGCGTGGACCGGATGACCGGCCCACCAATCCCGGGCATTCCCGTGACTGGCCCAATTGCGCCGCCGCCATGTCCCGCTCATGGAGTCGATGGGACGAGTTTCGGTGCGTCGTTGGCATATTGGAATCGGTATCCAAATCGGGTGAATCCGGCATTTCACAAACCACCTCCATATTCGATATAAATACGGCTCGTCCCCGTTGCGGAAACGCTTAACGAAGAGGACGGAAGGAAGGGCACTGCAGGACAGCCGGCCACAGCTTGAGCGGGAAGGGTTGTTCAAGGTCCCTGAATGCAATGAAGGGGTGATTGGCCGATGAAAATGAAGATGGAGCAGACGATGGAACGGGCTCCGTTTCAGCGTCTTGCAAGTCCGTGCGAGGTCCTCCATATCGCTCCTCCTCTTGTCGCACGGCCGGGAAAGCCCCCGCAGCAGCGCTTGACAGCCGGAGAGACGGCGCTTTCCCCTACCGGCTAGCCAGAGGTGGGTGGTTGCCTGTAGTGCGATCCGGTATCCGGCGTGTGGATTCTGCCGGATTACAGTTTTGTGACGAGTGATCGACAGGAAGTCATTTTCCGTTCGAGGACATTGAGAAAATCCGGAGACTACCCTCGGGCGTAGCAGGAGTTCCGGCCTTGGATGTCTGGGATAGCACTCCATCCGACATTCCATGAATTTGCCAGGTTACTGACCAGTTCATGAAGGGCATCGCCGACTTCCGGGTCTTTTCCGGACACCACTAAGGGATGCTCATCCGGCAGGCCATGAGGTTCCATGTTCCTATGGGGACAGGGATCATGCCGGGATTCGGGAAGCAGCGGTCTGAAATCACGTATCCCTGCAGCAGCGTTTCTGCCAGAATCCTGTCGCATCCAGGCACATCCCTGCGGCCAGTGCCGACGCATCGTCCCCGAGACACCGACAACGCCATGCTTGATTCCAGATACGACTGCCTGTTCGAACCGATCGAGATCGGCCCTGTAACGGCCAGGAACCGCTTCTACCAGGTTCCCCACTGCTCCGGCATGGGCTGGCAGCGCCCACAGATGCTCGCCGCCATGCGGGGCATGAAGGCCGAGGGAGGGTGGGGCGTCGTCTGCACCGAGTATTGCTCCGTCCATGCCACATCGGACGACGGCGGATATCCGTATGCCCGCCTGTGGGATGAGGACGACATCCGCGACAATGCCCTGATGACGGAGGCAGTGCATGCACACGGCGCGCTTGCCGGTGTCGAACTGTGGCTCGGCGGAAGCTTCATCGCCAATCTTGATTCACGGGTACCTCCTGTCGGTATCATCAGCCGGCCAACATCGAATACCGACGTCTACCACCCGGTTCAGAGCCGAAGGCTCGACCGGTCCGACATCGCCGAACTTCGGCGGTGGCAGTCTGCCGCCGCCCGGCGCGCGGTCGAGGCGGGATTCGATATCGTGTACGTCTACGCCACCCACGGCTACCTGGTCTCCGAGTTCCTCAATCCCGACACCAATGATCGCGCCGACGAATATGGCGGCTCGCTCGGGAACCGGTACCGGATCGTCCATGAACTCATCGACGTGACCCGCGAGGCGGTTGCCGGCAAGGCCGCGGTTGCCGTGCGCATCTCCGTGGACCTGGCCAATCCGGAGCGTTACGACGCTTTCGGCGCCATGGCCGAACTGCCCGATCTCTGGGATCTGACCGTTCCGGACTACAGTATCGAGATGGGTTCTTCACGCTATACCAGGGAGGCCGGCCTGCAGGAGCATGTCGGAAAGGCAAAGGCGATGACGACGAAGCCGGTCGTGGCCGTCGGCCGCTTCACCTCGCCGGACACCATGGCCCGGGTCGTGCGTGAGGGTATCCAGGATCTTATCGGCGCTGCCAGGCCGTCGATCGCCGACCCCTTTCTGCCGAGGAAGATCGAGGAGGGGCGGATCGAGGACATCCGGGAGTGTATCGGCTGCAATATCTGCTACGCGCACAATTCGCTCGGCGTGCCGATCCGGTGCACCCAGAACCCGACCATGGGCGAGGAGCATCGCCGCGGATGGCACCCGGAGCGAGTATCCCGACTATCTGCCCCCGGTCCGGAACGGGTTCTTGTGGTCGGGGCCGGTCCGGCCGGACTGGAAGCGGCCAGGGTTCTTGGCGAACGCGGCTTCCCGGTGATGCTGGCGGAGGCGACGCGGGACCTGGGCGGCCGCGTGGTGCGGGAGAGCCGCCTGCCGGGCCTCGGCGAATGGATTCGGGTCCGCGACTGGCGCGTGGGGCAGATCGACAAGCTGCCGAATGTCGAGGTCTTCCGGGAGAGTCCCATGAACGTTGACGACATTCTCGAAGTCGGCGCGGACCACGTGTTCCTGGGCACTGGGGCGAAATGGACCACCGACGGTGTGGGCCGCGTCCGGAACCTGCCGTTCGCCGTCGAAGCGGGGGCTGTCGTCGTGAGCGCCGACACCATGCTTGCCGGCGGGGAGACGCCATCCGGCAGCGTGCTGGTTTTCGATGACGACCACTACTACCTGGGTCCGGTCATCGCCCTGGCGCTCCGGTCACGGGGCAATTCCGTGACCCTGGTCACCCCGGCGGGCCGGGCCGGTCAGTGGAGCGGCTACACCAACGAGCAGCATGATGCCGTTCGCGCCCTGCTCGATGCCGGGGTCCGGATCGTCACCAACCTGTCGGTTGACCGGATCGCGCCGGGAGGCGTCACCGCGTCCTGCGTGTTTTCGGGCCGCCAGGAAGAAATCGAGGCGGACTGGGTACTGCCGCTGACCCGCCGGGAACCGGACGATTCCCCCTACCACGGGCTCCAGGCCGCGATCGCGGAAGGACGCCCGCAAGCACCCCGGACGGTTGCCCGTATCGGCGACTGTCTTGCGCCGGGCATCATCGCCGCCGCCGTCTACGGCGCCTACCGGGCGGCGGTGGAACTGCATCCCCATTCGGGCACCGGCTGTTCCGACTGACCGGTTCCCGGTCCCCGACCGGTGGATCGCCGGGCACCGGATTTGCATGCGTCCGGGAGCCGGTGCGCGGGGACGGCGGGCACTCCGGCCGGGGACGCTTCGCTGGAGGGTGTCCCGATTCCGTGTCGGGGGATGGATCCTTCCGGGCCCCCTGCGCCATGGCGACGGAGGCCTGCATCCCCTGCGTCATCAGCCGGTGGACCGGGCCGTTCGGGACGTCCGAGAACGCGCCCAGGAATGCTGCGTAGGCTTCCGGGTCCTCCCTGATCCAGCGAAATCCCTCTTTCGGGAGAATCCGGCCGGCATGCATCAGTGATGTGACCCTCCCCGGTCTGCCGCAGGGATCCGGACGAAACCGTACCTTCATGTATCTGGCACGGGTGCGCCCGGGAGCGATGCCGTCCAGCAGCGGATCCCATTCGCACAGGTACCGTCCCCGCCGGTCGAAAAGGGCGATCTCCAGGGAGTCCAGGACGGGGCCGATCTCACCCAGGAGCGTCGCCGCGAAGACGGCATAGGTGTAGAGGTCCGCTTTCTTCGACACCTGTTCAGGCATGGAGCCGATCGGCAGGATCAGTCCCTTGCGGAGCCTGAGGGCGAAGGCGCAGGATGAAAGGATGTGGGCGATCAGTCCGCCGGTCCAGGCGTGATGTCCAGCCGGTGTTGCCGGGCAGGACTGGATGAGTTCCGCGGTGCGGGTGATGGGGTGATGGTAAAGACTTTCGAACAGGCTGTCCGGGATGCCGGCAGACTGCCAGATGGAATTGATGGAAGACTGATTGTTCGCCAGGATCTCTCTTGCCTCCAGAACGGGCAGCAGCTGCCCGTCGCGTGCATGGGGCGGCAGTAAGAACGAAAAGAGCCCGATTGGCCGTGGTTGCGCCATGCAGTGGAAACGATCCGGAAGTTCACGATTGGCGGTATTTATGGCCTGCAGGGTATTGAAATTCAACCGGAAACCGGGAAATTCCGGGAATCGGTTTCAGCTTGACAGTCACAACCTGACTGGGTCCGTATCCTGCTTTGGCAATCCCCGCCCCCGGGACACGGTTCCCGCTCCCTGGCACATGATGAATCCCATGGCCCGGGGTTCGTGGCCCCTGGATCGGCAAACCCGGCACCGATCCCCCGCATGGTTCATGCGGGGGCTGCCTTCAGTAGATGCCGGGAAAGATCCGGTACTTCACCCGCGCCTGGTACTCCGCCCATTTCTCGGCGCCGTATTTCTCGGCACAGAACCGGTCGTCATAACGCTGACGCACGACAAACATCGAGACGATGAAGACAAAGTAGGTCCAGGCCCAGGGATTGGTGAAGTGGCCGAATACCAGGGCGATGGACAGGGCGAGAAATCCCTCGCCCATGTAGTTGAAATGCCGTGCGGCGCCCCAAAGGCCGCTGCACAGGATCTTGCGGTCGCCGGCCTCGATGTACTCGGGCTCAATGAGCCCGAGAAACTTGCGGTCGGGCCATCGCTTGAAGGTGTATTTCTGCAGGTTGGCGCCGCGCGAGATACTCCAGCCGAACAGGAACAGCGCGGTCGTGCCGATGAGCCAGAAATTCGTCCATGCGCCCGGGAAGCCGGGGTCCGGATAGGCGGCCATGCCCCACAGGGGCAGGATGAACAGCCACCCGTAGACGATGAGCCCTCCCCAGAACATCTTGAAGCCCAGGTTCTCGTGGATCAGGTCATAGGTGTAGAGTTGAACCCGCTCGAAGATGAAGTAGTCGAGAATGTAGAATGTGAAGAATCCCGCGTACAGGAAGACGCCGGGATTGGCGTCTTCGCCGAAACGTTCGTAGTGCCACGCGGCTCCGGACAGGGCATTGATCGCAAACATCGCGCCGCCGACGACGTAGAAGTACATCTTGATGTCGAAGCGGTTGCCGAAGAACGATAGCTCCTGGACCCGCCCGATCCACAGGTCCTTGACGAACCCCCTCCTTTCCGTCTGCGGATGGCAGTACACCGCGATCAGGGTAAAGACGGTTGCGAACACCGTGCCCCCTGCCACGGCATAGACCGAGGACCGGTAGAACCAGTCCCGGGGCATCCCGGTGAGCTCGAAAGCCCATACGATCAACACGAGCACATAGACCAGCAGGCCGTTCAGCCTGTACTGTCGGGGTTCTCCGGTTTCCGGATTGACGACGTAGCCCGGAACCCATCGCCCCGGGAGAATGAGCTGCGCCAGCAAGAACACGGCGAAGACCGCAAGCGGGGTGAAGAATCCCGCAATCGCTTCCGCCCCCGAAAGCTCGAAAAGGTGGCCGATGCCAAGCAACTCGATCATGACCGAATACCTCCTTCGCTGGTGCGCAGTGTGATCTGACCCGAATCAACGGGTGGTCGGCGGGATGACTGTCTGGTGGTATCCATGAGAGTACCACGGGAACGTCGGGGTGGAATGATCGAAGCGCCGCCTCGAACCGCCGCTTCCCGGCCGATTGCCCCGGGCAACCCGCCGGGACAGCCGCGGAGAACCGCTTCATCACGGCAGGATTCCAGGAATGGACCCGTCCATGGCGTGGCAGGCCGGGCCCTGCCGGGCCGTGCCAGGCAGCGGAACAGGTACGGTGGTATAGTCTCCGAATGTTCAGACATTTGCTGATATGGTTCCTGCTGCTTGCGGGCCCTTTGCATGCAACAGATGAGCAGTTCGATGCGGTGCGGGACGCTGCCGAGCAGGGAGACGCCGATGCCCAGTTCCGCCTCGGTGTAATCCACGACACGGGCGATGGCGTGCCCGAGAATGATGCCGAGGCAATGCTCTGGTACCGCAGGGCCGCCGACCAGGGGCATGCCGAGGCGCAGTTCCATCTCGGCATGAAGCACCACTCGGGTGAAGCCGTATCCGGGAATGATGCCGAGCATGTGCACTGGTACCGTATGGCAGCGGAACAGGGTCATGCCATGGCGCAGTACGCCCTGGGTTCCATGTACGCCAATGGCGATGGCGTGCCCATGGGCCAGGCCGAGGCCGTGCGCTGGTTCCGCAGGGCCGCCGAACAGGGCCATGCCTGGTCGCAGTTCAATCTCGGCATCAGGTACTTTCTCGGGGAAGGTGTGCCCAGGGACGAAGCCATGGCCGTGCAGTGGTACCGCAGGGCCGCCGACGGGGGACATCCGGTGGCGCAGTTCAATCTCGGCGTCATCTACGCCACGGGGCAGGGCGCGCCCGAGGACGATGCCGAGGCCGTGTTCTGGTTACGCAAGGCCGCGGAACAGGGACATGTCGTGGCGCAGTACAACCTCGGCCAGATGTACGCCAATGGCGACGGCGTGCCCGAGGACCGCGTCGAGGCCTACGCCTGGTTAGTCCTTTCCGCTACCCTGGGAATGAGGGAAGCCCATCTTGAAGTGGAGTCCCTTACCCAAGTCATGACAGGCCCAGAGCTCGAGGAGGCGAGGCAACTGGCGCGAGAACTCTGGGACACCATCAGTTCGAGCCGCAACATGTGACAGGGCGCCCAGCCCCTCCGGTCACGGCTGGGCACGCCCGGTTTCTCAGTCGGAATTCCCTGACTCCGGCTTGAGGATCCTGAACCCGTATGCCCAGCCGTTGTCACCCAGGTGGGCAACGCTTACATTGGACAGGCTGATTTCCAACTTGCCTCTTCGATCAACCTGGAAGCTTCTCGACAGCACGGGAGCGCCCTGGACGAACGCCTCATCGACGAACACCCGGATCGGCCTGCTGCCGTCATTGTTCAGGTTCAGCTTCACGGTCGATTCGTCCAACTCGATTTCCTGGTAGTACCTGTCGGCTGCCCTGCGGTTCAATGTGCGGAATTTTTCCTGGTTGAGGAGCACCTGCATGTACAGATCCCCCCGGTATTCCTCGACGGCGATTCCGAACAGGCTGGACAGGGATGACTCTTCGGCATGCAGCACCTTGACATCGATGTCGGCGATCAGAAAGGACTCGAGCCCCCGCTGTTCACATCCCCGCGGCGAAAAGCTGTCAACGATCCCGTCCATGATCTGGGCGATGCTATCGGTCTGCTCGTCGCAATCCGACGTGGATGTGATCTGCAGGGCCATCGTCCCGGAGGTGTCAAGGATTTCGCCGCTCAGTGCAACGGCGCGAAGGTCCGAGGAATACAGGTCCGCCACCATCTCGATCCTGCACCCCGAAAGTGCAAG
>JAJDTE010000158.1:0-32269 GCA_022827325.1 Gammaproteobacteria bacterium
CGGGCCGTGTGGCCCAATCCCGTCAACGGGGCGGAGGCCCTCTACATTGCCTCCCACGCCTTCGGTGTAGTCGGCATGGGCGAGAGGGAAGGCCGGGAACTGATCGAGGAACTGATTGCGTTCACGACGCGGCCGGCCCGCGTTTACAGCCACCGGTGGTCTCCCGGTGACGTGATCATCTGGGACGAGCGTGCGACCATGCATCGCGGCCGTCCCTGGCCCTATGGGGAGGAACGCACGCTGGCTAGCATCTGCATCACGGCCGGCGAGGCGGACGGGCTCGGGTGGGTCCGGCCCGCCCCGGCCGGGTGAATCCCTCCGGCCGGCGCCCTTGCGGGAGACAGGCCGTGGGTGGGGGAGCAGGGTGCCGCCGGCGCCATTCCCACCTGAGGATGGCCGGTCAGGGTATGCGCCCGGGCGCCGGTTGCACCAAAGTCCCGGAGAAATGGCTTGAGCACCCTACCCGGAAGTGATATGTTTTATCCCCGAAGACTGGATTTCCAGGTTGCCGCGAAGTAGTCGGGGCGGCCTGTCGTCTAACCCTATAACGCCATACAGGAGAACATAATGCAACGATCCCTTTCCATCGACCCGGAAAAGTGTACCGGCTGTCTGCAGTGTGAAATGGCCTGCTCCTTCGAGAACGAGGGCGTGTTCAACCCGGCCAAGTCCCGCATCAAGGTCTTCACCTTTCACGAGGAGGGCCGATTTGTTCCCTACACCTGTACCCAGTGTGACGAGGCCTGGTGTATGCAGGCCTGCCCGGTGGACGCCATCAAGATGAATTTCCAGACCGGCGCCATGGAGGTCAGCGAGCAGGTGTGCGTGGGCTGCAAGGTTTGCACCATTGCCTGTCCGTTCGGTACGGTGAATTACAACAGAGACACCGGCAAGGTCATCAAATGCGATCTGTGCGGAGGTGATCCGGCCTGCGCCACGGCCTGTCCCACGCAGGCGATCACCTACGTGGATTCCGATGCCACCGGGCTCGAGAAAATGCGCGCCTGGGCCGGCAAGACCGACAACGCGCAGCACGCCGCAAGCTAAGGCAGGAGGTTAGTCACATGGCATGGGCAAAAAAGGTTCTGCGCGTCAACCTCAATGACGGCAACATCAGCAGCGAGCCCCTCAACATGGAGTGGGCGGCGCAGTATATCGGGCAACGCGGCCTGGCGACCCGTTACCTCGTGGAAGAGACCGATCCGACGTGCGATCCCCTGGGTCCGGACAACAAGCTGATCATGGCGACCGGCCCGCTCACCGGTACGGCGGCCTCCACGGCGGGGCGTTATTCCGTGATCACCAAGAGCCCGCTCACGGGCGCGGTGGCCTGTTCCAATTCCGGCGGATTTTTCGGTGCCGAACTGAAATCCGCGGGCTGGGACATGATCATCTTCGAAGGAAAGTCACCGAACCCGGTGTGGCTCAACATCGTTGACGACAAGGCGGAGTTGTGCTCCGCCGAGGGTATCTGGGGCCAGTCCGTCTGGGAGGCCGACAAGGCCATCCACAGGATCACCGGGGATCCCCAGACCCGTATCGCGGCCGTTGGCCGTTCCGCCGAGGCGGGTTGCCTGTATTCCGCGGTGATCAATGATCTCCACCGTGCGGCGGGCCGTTCCGGTGTGGGCACCGTGATGGCGTCCAAGAATGTCAAGGCCGTGGCGGTTCGAGGCACCCGCGGGGTAGGCAACATCAAGGATCCCAAGCGCTTCATGCAAAGCGTGGCGGAGCAGAAGGTGGTGCTGGCGGAAAACGCGGTTACCGGGCAGGGTCTGCCGGCGCTGGGAACGCAGGTTCTGATGAACGTCATCAACGAAATCGGTGCGCTGCCCACCAACAACATGCAAAAGACGCAGTTCGAGGGCGCGCACAGTATCTCCGGGGAGGCCATGCTGGAGCCCCGCAAGAGCGACGGCAAGCCGAACCTGACAACCAACGCGGCCTGCTTCGGCTGCACCATCGCCTGCGGGCGGATCTCCACCATCGACCCGTCCCATTACTCCATCCAGGACAAGCCCCAGTACCAGCACAATTCCGGGGGCCTGGAATACGAGGCGGCCTGGGCCATGGGAGCGGATACCGGGGTGGATGACCTCGATGCCGTCACCTTTGCGAATTTCGTTTGCAACGAGGATGGCATGGACCCGATTTCCTTCGGCGCCACCGTGGCGGCGGCCATGGAACTGTTCGAGGCGGGTGCCATCACAACCGAGGAAACCGGGGGTATGGAACTCCGGTTCGGTTCCGCCGAGGCGCTGACCTGGTGTGCGGAAAAGGCCGGCACGGGAGATGGCTTCGGCAAGGACCTCGGCCTCGGCTCCAAGAAGCTGTGCGAGAAATACGGCCACCCGGAATTCTCCATGACCGTGAAGGGCCAGGAGTTCCCGGCATACGATCCCCGCGGCATACAGGGCATGGGACTCACCTATGCCACGTCGAACCGCGGCGCCTGCCACCTGCGCAGCTACACCGTTGCATCGGAGGTGCTGGGGATTCCGGAGAAGACCGACCCGGCGGTCACGGATGGCAAGGCCGGACTGGTCAAGGCTTTCCAGGACGCCACGGCGGCCGTGGATTCCATGGGTCTTTGCGTGTTCACCACATTTGCCTGGTCCCTGGACAACATGGCGCCCCAGATGGATGCCGCCTGCGAGGGAGACTGGACCGTGGAACGGCTGCTGGAGGCCGGTGAACGGATCTGGAACCTGGAGCGCGACTACAACATGAAGGCAGGTCTCACCGGGTCGGACGACAACCTCCCGGAGCGCCTCCTCAAGGAAGCCTCCAAGGCCGCGCCCACCGAGGGACAGGTCTGCAACCTGCACGAGATGCTGCCCGAGTATTACCAGCTTCGCGGCTGGACCGATGAAGGCCAGCTCACCGACGAAGTCCGGCAGAAATTCTCACTTCCCGGATGAAGTACCTGGTGATAGGCGCAGGGCCCGCCGGCGTCGTGGCGGCGGAAACCCTGCGCAAACTGGACCGGACTTCGGAAATCACCATACTGGGTGACGAGCCGGAGCCGCCGTACTCCCGCATGGCGATTCCCTACCTGCTCATCGATCACATCGATGAGCAGGGAACCTACCTCAGGAAGGACGACGGCTATTTCGCCTCGCGCAACATCAATGTCGTGATCGGTCGTGCGGCTTCCCTGGACGCCGGTGCGAAAACCGTGAAGACGGACGGCGGCGACGTGCTGCCCTACGACAAGGTCCTGGTGGCGACCGGGGCAAGACCGATCAAGCCGCCCGTCGAGGGGATCGGCCACGAGAAGGTAACCGCCTGCTGGACCCTGGAGGATGCGCGGCGCATATCCACCGGCATCCGCAAGGGTGCGCCGGTGGTGCTGATCGGCGCGGGCTTCATCGGCTGCATCATACTCGAGGCACTGGTATCCGCCGGTGCGGATCTCACCGTCATCGAAATGGGGAACCGGATGGTGCCCCGGATGCTGGATGAGAAATGCGGATCGATGCTGGAGAAATGGTGCCGGGACAAGGGCGTTGCGGTCCTGACCAGCACGACGGTGAGCGGGATTGAATCCAGCGGCGAGCATGTGACGGTGAAAACCGGCGACGGCAAGTCCATCGATGCGGAACTGGTGATCTCGGCGGCCGGGGTCAAGCCCAACGCGGACTTTCTCGAAAGCAGCGGGGTCAGGCTGGTGGATGGCGGTGTCGAGGTGGACAATTACCTGCAATCCTCCGAACCGGACATCTTTGCGGCCGGCGACGTGGCCTGCAGCAAGGATTTTTCCACGGGTGATTTCGGCATCCAGGCCATCCAGCCCACGGCGGTGGATCATGCCCGGATCGCGGCCCACAACATGGTGAATCACTGCTCGGTGGAGCACCGGGGCAGCATCAACATGAACGTGCTCGATACCATGGGACTCGTCTCGGCGTCCTACGGACTGTGGCAGGGCGTGGAGGGAGGGGAATCCGCCGAACTGCTGGACGAGGACAACTACCGTTATATCCGCCTGCAGTTCGACGGAGACCAGCTGGTGGGAGCCAATACCCTTGGAATGACCCAGCACATCGGCGTGTTGCGCGGATTGATCCAGGGCCGCTTTCACCTGGGGGAATGGAAGGATCGCCTCTTGCAGAACCCCCTGCAGGTCATGGAAGCCTATCTCGCGGTAACCCAGGGCGCCTGACGGTCGCCCCGGGTTGTCGATCCACCGGGGCTTTCCGGCTGCCGGCACGTTCATGAAGGTCGAACTCAAACTCTTCGCAACCCTGATGCCCTACCTGCCGCCGGGGGCAAAGAAGAACGCGGTGACGGTTGAAGTGGAGCCCGGCTGCACCATGAACCAGTTGATCAGCCGGTACAGGGTTCCCAGGGAGGAGGTGCACCTGGTGCTTCTGAACGGCCATTTCGTCAATGAAAATGGCAGGGGTGCCCCGTTGAGGGAAGGCGATACGCTGGCAATCTGGCCGCCGGTCGCGGGAGGATGACCGGCACCGGCCCCGGGCCGGATTTCTCCTGGCAGGCGCAGATGGGATACACCCGTGATGAACTGATCCGCGGGCTGCCCAGGGCGGTTGCGCCCTACCGTGTCCTGGACTCATCGGCGAACCCGGTTGAAATCGTTCTGGATAGCCGCATAGTGAGGTTTTATACTGGCCAGGAAGGATTCCGGGCGATAGCGTCCATGCGTATTCCCGTCATACCGGTCAAGCTGGAGTTCTTTGGATTCAGCAATGATCAGTATGACGCCTTTCTGCACCGGTTCCGAACCTATATGCAAAAGGGTGGTGGCTGATGGCGATCACGCTGAAACTTTTCTCCAGCCTGATGGAGTATCTTCCTTCCGGCAGCGAAGGCAATACGGTTATAGTACGTGTTCAGGGTTCCCTGTCCTGCAACCAGTTGGTCGACCGGTACGGGATACCGCGTGACGTGGTACAGGTTACCATGGTGAACGGTCAGTACCTGTCGCCGGAGCTTCGGGATCAGCCGTTGTCCGACGGGGACACGGTATCAGTGTGGCCTTCCATCCAGGGTGGATGAGCCATCAGTGCGACTGACCGAAAAGCGGGCATGAACAGAATCATCAACAGATGAACAGCGCGTCACATTCAATTTCCGATCAACTCGGACGCCCGGTCCGGGATTTGCGGATTTCCGTGACCGACCGGTGCAATTTCCGTTGCGGTTACTGCATGCCAAGAGATGTTTTCGGCAAGGGCTACCAGTTCCTGAAGCAAAGCCAACTGCTCACGTTCGAGGAGGTTACCCGCCTTGTACGCCTGTTCGCCCGGTTCGGCGTACGCAAGATCCGATTGACTGGGGGAGAACCCCTGCTTCGGCGCGAGATCGAGGCGCTGGTGGGGATGCTGTCCGAACTGGAGGGCATCGAAGATATCGCCATGACCACCAATGCCTCGTTGCTGACCATGGAGCGGACCCGGGCGCTGAAAGAGGCGGGACTGGACCGGATCAATATCAGCCTGGATGCGCTGGATCCCGATGTGTATGCACGGATCAACGAGGTCAACACGCCACTGGAGGATGTGCTGGACGGAATCGGGAACGCGCTGTCCGCCGGCTTCCACGCAGTCAAGATCAACATGGTGGTGCAAAAGGGGATCAACGAGGAAGAGATTCTTCCGCTGGTGGAAAGATTCCGCCATAGCGGTGCCATTCTCCGGTTCATCGAGTTCATGGATGTGGGCAACCATAATCAGTGGAAGCTGGACCGTGTCTACACTGCCCGGGAAATCGTGGCGCTGATCAACGGTGACTACCCGCTGGAACCCGTGGATCCCAACTACCAGGGTGAAGTGGCCAAGCGCTGGCGCTTCCAGGATGGCGGCGGTGAAATCGGGGTGATTTCTTCCATCAGCCAGCCATTTTGCCGCGGTTGTTCCAGAGCCCGTCTTTCCGCGGTCGGCGAGCTGTTCACCTGCCTGTTCGCCACCTCCGGTTTCGATCTGAGAAGCCTTCTTCGCACCGGCCAGGACGACGAGACGATTGCCGGGCGGATAGCGGAAATTTGGCGCAACCGTGCAGACCGCTACTCCGAGGAAAGGCTGGCTCCCGGCAATTCCGTCTCCCCGGACTCACGGTCATCCAAGGTGGAGATGTCATATATCGGCGGATAGTCGGCAGCACGGTCGCCACTCGGCACCCTGATATCACGAATTGGTCGCGACGCTGTTGCCGGCACGTGGCCGGAACTGAAAAAAGCCCCGGTAGTCGGGGCTTTTTTCGCCGAACAACCGCAAGGCGGTTTCAGCCGAGTTTGAATGGAAGGGGTATTTTGCGCCCCGCCATTTTGCTCAGGTTATTTTTTTTTTGATACCTTTCTCCGGGCTTTCTTTCTGCTGGCTGACTTCTTGCGGGCTGTTTTCTTGCCGGCGGCTTTCTTTCTGGCAACCTTCTTGGTGGCTTTTTTCTTTCCGGCTGCTTTCTTTGCCGCCTTTTTCTTGCCAGCAGCTTTCTTGGCGACCTTTTTCTTGCCGGCGGTTTTCTTTCTGGCAGCCTTCTTGGTGGCTTTTTTCTTTCTGGCTGCTTTCTTTGTCGCCTTTTTCTTGCCAGCGGCTTTCTTGGCGACCTTTTTCTTGCCGGCTGCTTTCTTGACGACCTTCTTTTTGCGGGTGGTTTTCTTTCTGGTAGCTTTCTTTGCGGCCTTCTTCTTGCCGGCTGCTTTCTTTGCGGCTTTCTTCTTACCGGCAGTTTTCTTTCTTGACACTTTCTTTGCGGCCTTTTTCTTGCCGGTGGCTTTCCTGGCTACTTTCTTCTTGCTGACTTTTTTCTTGGCCACCTTCTTGCGGGCAACCTTGGAAACGCCTTTCTTCTTGCTGACTTTCCTTTTCGTCACTTTCTTTCGAGCGGGCTTGGAAGCCGCCTTCTTGGAGACGGCTTTCTTTCTCGTGGACGTCGCCTTCTTTTTTGCCATAGGTGTTTACCTCTCGGTCGTCAGGGGAATTCTGTTCAGCATCGGTTGTCCGGTTCTGAAGATGTCGGGCGTGTCCTGCGGCAGACAGAATCCGATGTGCCAAAAGAAAACACCTGCTTTTCTTCGCGCAGCCAACCCATACAAGCAGTGACCGTAGATTATCTCTGTATTAATGTCAACATGGTTGAATTTTATCATTCACGAAAGATAAAAATTAGGGCGGCTGAAAATGCAACGGCAGTTGAGTAATGGAATAGGTTGCGATCCATTAATTCATTGCGCGTACCTGCTTGCTTGTTTCTTCTCCAGCGGGTTCCGGCAGGATTCGTTGGGGTCTTTCTGCGGTATGGCCGCAGTCATCGTAACGGCAATTCGGGAACGAATGACGGGTACAATTTCCGTCATCCATCCCTAACCGTCTGCTAACGGGGTTCCGGCATGAGTGTTACTGCCACTGGCAGTGTCTCAGGCATTGTTCTCGTCTTGCCACACCTGGTTTTGTGTGACGCCATCAGCCGAACCGCGGGGAGGCTGACGCAACGAATCCTGAAAAACCGTATTCATGCCTACGGCCGCACATCGGATGCGTTAAAATCCGTGTCTCACCAGCTCATTCCCCTGGTCCGTCTTGATTCATCAGAAAAACCAGTACCAACAGCAGGAGTTGCTCGAATGCGGTTACGGGCGGCTGTTTGGGCCGGGTAATGCGCAGTTGCCGCTGCCCAACATGCTGATGTTTGACCGCATTACCGAAATCAATGACGATGGAGGGGAGTTCGGCAAGGGGATTGTGATCGCGGAGCTGGATATCACGCCCGACCTGTGGTTCTTTGACTGTCATTTCCGCGGTGACCCGGTCATGCCGGGATGCCTTGGCCTGGACGCCCTTTGGCAACTCGTGGGATTCTCACTCGGATGGCGCGGTGGCGAAGGGCATGGACGCGCACTGGGTGCGGGAGAGATCAAGTTTACCGGCCAGATCACCCCCGAGTCACAACAAGTGGTGTATCACGTTGAATTCAAGCGGGTGATCATGCGCCGCCTGGTCATGGGGATCGCGGATGGCAGGGTGGAGGTGGACGGCCAGCAGGTATATTCCTGCAAGGACTTGAGGGTGGGACTGTTCAAGAATACGGAATCATTCTGATGCATCCCCGTCACTACCATACTCCGCCCAAGTCGATCGTTGCCTATAATTACTTCTCCCGGTACATGCCCGCAGCATCTTTCAAGAGGTAGAACATTTTTCCCAAATGAAACGGGTGGTCATCACGGGCTGTGGCATCGTATCCAGCCTGGGCAACAACTGCAGTGAAGTACTCGAGAGCCTGCGCACAGGACGCTCCGGCATTGTCGCAGCACCCGAATACGAGGAACTGGGTATGCGCAGCCGTGTCCATGGTGCCATCAATCTTGATCCATCCGAGTGTATTGATCGCAAGCTTTACCGTTTCATGGGAGATGCCGCGGCTTACTCCTATATTGCCATGCAGGAAGCGATCGCGCATGCCGGCCTGAATGAAGAAATGGTCAGCGGTGAGCGCACGGGGCTTCTGCTTGGCACCGGGGGCGCATCACCATCGAATATCGTCCTGGCGGCGGATATCCTGCGTGAGAAAGGAGTAAAGCGGGTTGGCCCCTACATGGTTACCAAGACCATGGCCAGCACGGTCCCCGCCTGCGTGGGCACCGCCTTCAAGATCAGGGGGGTCTCCTACTCGATCAGTTCCGCCTGTGCGACCAGCGCCCATTGCATTGGTCACGGCAGCGAACTCATACAACTTGGCAAGCAGGATATCGTGTTCGCCGGTGGCGGGGAGGAGTTGCACTGGTCGCTGTCGGTACTGTTCGATGGTATGGGCGCGATGTCGTCCCGTTTCAACGATACCCCGGAACTGGCTTCCCGGCCCTACGACCGGGACCGCGACGGTTTCGTGATATCCGGAGGCGCCGGGGTGGTGGTGCTTGAAGACCTGGAACATGCCCGGGCCAGGGGGGCGGAAATCCTGGCGGAACTCGTGGGTTACGGGGCCACCTCCGATGGGTATGACATGGTGCAGCCTTCCGGCGACGGAGCGGTTCAATGCATGCGCCAGGCAATTGGTGGTCTGGACAGACCGGTTCAGTACATCAATGCTCATGGCACCAGTACCCCGGTCGGTGACAGCAGGGAACTGGAAGCGGTCAGGGAGGTCTTCAAGGATGTCATGCCCCGGATTGCATCGACCAAGTCCATCAGTGGGCATGCCCTGGGCGCGGCGGGTGTCAACGAGTCGATATACACGCTCCTCATGATGGAAAACGGGTTCATTTCCGCGTCGAAAAACATCTTCAACCTCGATCCTGATGCCGAGGACTTCCCCATCGCGCAGGAACGCGTGGACGACATCGAACTGGACACGGCCATGAGCAACAGCTTTGGCTTCGGCGGTACCAACTGTTCACTGGTGTTCCAGCGCTGGCACGATTGAGCGGCACGGGTATAGGCGACGTTTTGACCACGGAATCCGGAATTTCCGCGGCTGACCGGAGGCGCGTGATCCTGTGGCTCTACCTTTGCTCCGGCATGGTTTTTGCCATGGTGGTACTGGGCGGGGCAGTGCGCCTGACCGGCTCCGGGCTGTCCATGGTGGACTGGAAGCCGTTGATGGGCGTCCTGCCGCCACTGAACCAGGCGGCATGGGAAGAAGCGTTCGCCCGGTACCGGGAATATCCGGAGTACCGGCTGGTGAACAGGGACATGACGCTCGAATCATTCCGGTTCATCTACTACATGGAGTACCTTCACCGCCTTGTCGGCCGGCTGGTCGGCGTGGTCTTCGTGCTCCCGTTCGTTTACTGGCTGATGCGCGGTGCATTGCCCGCCTGGACAAGGCCGCGGCTGTGGACGGCGCTGGTCCTCGGCGCAGCCCAGGGCCTGCTGGGCTGGTACATGGTCATGAGCGGCCTTGTGGACAACCCCCATGTGAGCCAGTACCGGCTCACCGCCCACCTGCTCCTCGCCGTGTTCATCTTCGCCTGGCTGCTGGCGCTGGTGTTTCGCTTGCAGGGGGTGTCTGGTACCGTGCCACTTGCCCACGACCGGCTGCGCCGGTTTCACAGGTTGGCAGGCGGGGTGATCGTTCTCGTTTTTGCCATGATCGCCACCGGTGGCTTCATGGCGGGAACCAAGGCGGGATTCATATTCAATACCTGGCCCATGATGGGGAATCAATGGATGCCGGACCAGGTCTGGGCGCTGGTACCCTGGTGGCGGAACCTGGTCGACAACCCCCTGGGTATCCAGTTCGTCCATCGCTGGCTTGCCCTGGTCGTGCTGGTGGCGGTGGGTGCCTTCGGGATGCTGGTTGCACGCCATGCCCGGGACCGGGTGACGGCAGGTCTGGGAATCGCGCTGCTCGCCATGGTGGTGGCCCAGGTGGGCCTGGGTATCGCGGCGCTGGTGAACAGTGTTCCCCTGGCGCTCGGTGTCATCCACCAGGGTGGAGCGCTGGTGCTGTTGGCCCTGTTGATCGCCCTGTGGAGCCGATTCCGGGCCGATCGCCCCACCACAACATGACAGGACGGCGATCGGGATGCGCAGGCCGGACGGGACCGGGAATGATTGCCGAAACCGGTTCTGATGGACACGCGTCAGGACGCCACTCCTGGCAGCAACTTTCATTCCAGTACGGGAGGTAAATCACCATGGCGCGGATCGCGATCGGCGGATGGCAGCATGAAACCAACACCTTTGCCACCATCAAGGCCGACTATGCGGCCTTCCGCAGGGCGGATGAGTGGCCGCCCCTGGCAACGGGTATGGATCTGCTGCGCCAGGTGCATGGCGTGCATCTGCCGATCACGGGAGCACTGGCACAACTCAGTCGGGGCAACCACGAGATCGTGCCGCTGCTCTGGTGTTCGGCGACGCCGTCAGCCCATGTCACCGAAGATGCCTACGAACGCATCGCGGCGATGCTGATCAAGGCGGTCCGCGATGCCCTGCCCCTGGACGGGCTGTATCTTGATCTCCACGGGGCCATGGTCTGTGAACACCTGGAGGACGGGGAAGGGGAGTTGCTGCGGCGGATCCGGGCGGTCGTGGGACGAGACCTTCCCATCGCGGCAAGCCTGGATCTGCATGCCAACATCACGCCGGAAATGGTACAGCATGCAGATGTTCTCGATGTCTTCCGGACATATCCCCACGTGGACATGGGTGAAACTGGTGCCAGGGCCGCAATGATGCTCGGGAGAATCATTGCCGGGGACCCCAAACCCCATGCCGCATTCCGCCAGACCGGGTTTTTGATCGCACTGAACTGGGGATGCACCGACAACGAGCCCTGCCGCAGCATCTACCGGCGGATTCCGGAAGTGATCGCGGGTGACGTGTTGTCCGCCTCGTTCGCAAGCGGGTTTCATCTGTCCGACATTCACCACGTGGGGCCGGCGGCGGTGGCTTATGCACGTACCCCGGAGGCGGCCGCGAGGGCTGCGGATGACATCGCCGGTCTCGTGGAATCACTGGAGGACCGGTTCGAGGGGAAGGTCTGGACCGCCGCAGACGGCGTTGCACAGGCACTGAAGCTGCGCCGCGACGGTGCCGGCACCGTGGTCCTGGCGGACACCCAGGACAATCCGGGAGGCGGAGGGGCCGGGGATACCACCGGCCTCCTCGAGGCGCTGGTGGCCGGCGGGGCTGCCGGTGCGGTTCTGGGCCTGCTTTCCGATCCCGATGCGGCTGACGCCGCGACCGATGCGGGAGTGGGCGCGGAGATCGAGGTCGCCCTGGGTGGCCGTTCGGGACTGCCCGGGCAGTCTCCGTACCACTGCCGCCTGAGGGTGCTTGCCGTCGCGGATGGCAATTTCACTGCCACCGGGCCGATGTATCACGGTGCCCGCATGGTCCTTGGGCGCTGCGCCCTGCTGGAGACCGGTGGCGTCCGGGTGATCGTGTCCTCAAAACCGGTCCAGGCCGCGGACCGGTCGATGTTCCGTCACCTTGGCATCGAGCCGGCCCGTGAATCGATCATCGCGTTGAAAAGTTCGGTCCACTTCCGCAACGACTTCGCCGACCTGGCGGACGCGGTCCTGGTGGTGGAGGCGCCGGGGGCGGTGCATGCGGACCCGGCGAAGCTGCACTATCAGAACAAGCGTGAGGGGGTGCGCGTACTCGGGCGCTGAATTGCCGAGGTGGCGTGTCGCAACGGCGTATTCCTGCGCGCCGCCCGCGGTTCTATCATCAACAGACCCGGGAAACCCTGAAACCGTCTGACAATGCAAACCGCGGATACTCACCGGACCAGGAACATTCTGGTCATCATGGCGGATCAGCTTACCGCCAGGGCCCTGGGCTGCTATGGAAACGACGCCGTCATCAGTCCCCGCATCGATAGGATGGCGGAAAACGGCGTGATCTTCGATGCGGCCTATTCCAGCAGCCCGTTGTGTACGCCGGGGCGATACGCCCTGATGACGGGACAGCATGTCTCCCGCTGCGGCGGCTATGATAATGCCTCCTACCTGCCTGCCACCATGCCGACGTTGGCCCACTACCTGCGGATCATGGGCTACTACACCTGCCTGGCGGGAAAGATGCATTTCGTCGGACCGGACCAGCTCCATGGGTTCGAGGACCGGGTGACCACGGACGTCTACCCGTCAGATTTCGGTTGGGTGCCGGACTGGACCATCGGCCAGTCGCGCATTGATCTTTGGTATCACAACATGTCGAGCGTCAAGCAGGCCGGCGTAGCTGCGATCACCAACCAGTTCGCCTACGACGATGAAGTGGGGAACGCGGCATTGCGGGTCATCTACGATCACGCCAGGAGTGAGGATTCCCGGCCCCTGTGTCTCGTCGCCAGCTTCATCCACCCCCACGATCCCTATGCCACGCGGCAGAAATACTGGGACCTGTATGAAGGTGTCCCCATTGCACCACCGGCAGTTCCCAGACCGCCCGCGGAGCGCCAGGACGCCCATGGCCGAAGACTGGAGAAGGCGATCGCGGTGGACGCCGTCGACCTGTCGGAAGAGGAAATTATCGCCGCCAGGCGCGCCTACTATGGCAACGTGTCCTATTTCGACGAGTGGGTGGGAAGGCTGGCGGATGCGCTGGCGGAATGCGGCATGGCCGGGGACACCACCATCGTCGTTACCTCGGACCACGGAGACATGCTGGGGGAGCATGGCCTGTGGTACAAGATGTCATTCCGCGAGTGGTCGGCGCGCATTCCGCTGATCATCCATCGCCCGGACCGCTTCTCTCACCGCCGGGTACCCCAGGCGGTTTCCCAGGTGGACGTGCTGCCGACGCTGCTGGAGATCGCGGCGGAATACACCGGCAGGTCGCAGCCGGACCCCATTGACCCCCTGGACGGGCGCAGCCTGGTGTCACTGGCGGGCGGGGATGCGGGCGGGGACCCGGACCTGGCAATTGCCGAGTACCTGGCCGAGGGCACCACCGAGCCCATGCTCATGATCCGTTCCGGGACGCTGAAATACACCCAGTGCCCGGGCGATCCGGAGCAGTTGTTCGACCTGGCCGGGGACTGCGAGGAGGAAACCGATCTTTCCACGGATCCTGCCATGGCCGACGATCTGGAACGGTTGCGTGGCATCGCCAGGGCCCACTGGGACCCCGCCGAAATCCGGCAGCGGGTGATCACCGACCAGGTCCGCCGCCGGGCGGTGCACGCCGCACTTCGCATCGGCCGGTACCAGAGTTGGGACTATCAGCCCCGGAGGGACGCTTCCACGGAATACACGCGCAGTCACCATGACCTGACGCGATTCGATTTCACCTCGCGCTACCCGAGACCCCCCGCGTTCAATCCGCGCGGGGAATAACGCCCGTCAGATCCAGTAGGCGGTGCGGGTCATCACCCGTGACGCCAGCTTCATCAGCCCGCGCACCGGCCGGGGCAGGGGGGCTGCGCCGGCCTGCTTGGCCGTGTCGGCATGCTCTGCCTCGTCAGCCTGCATTTTCGCCACCACCTCGCGACTTCGGATATCGGCCTGCGGCAATACCGCCAGGTGGTTCTCCAGATGATCCACGACCTGCCTTTCGGTCTCCCGGAGGAACCCCAGGTTCCATTTGTCCCCCGCGATCCCCGCAGTGACGCCGATGGCGAAAGAGCCGGCATACCACAGGGGATTCAGCAGGCTGCGGCGGGAGCCCAGTTCCTCGAGGCGCTGTTCGCACCAGGCCAGGTGATCGATTTCCTCTGCTGCTGCTGCCCTCATTCGGGTACGGGTCTCTGCCCTCCGGGCGGTCAGGGCCTGGCTCTGGTAGAGTGCCTGGGCACAGACCTCGCCCACGTGGTTGACCCGCATGTAGGCTCCCGAGCGGCGGCGGTCGGCCGCGTCCAGGTCAGCCTCCATCGCCCCGGATGGAAATGGTCTCGAGGCCCGCGCAGGGCCGCTGATGGCCAACAGTGCGTTTCCGGCGCCTGCCAGCAGGTGGTCGATCCTGTTTAGTTGACGACTTGGGCGCATCCCGCAATTATAGCGCTCCCTGCCCGCCCTGGTATGCTGCCTGCAGTGCTCGGAAATCCGGCCGGGATCAGGCTACAATCCCCGAACCCAACATGGAAGCAGAGAAATGCCCGAATCCTATTACCGGCATCATGTGTTCTTCTGCCAGAACCGGCGGGAGGATGGCCGGCGGTGCTGCGCCGAGTTCGATTCCGAGTCCATGCGGGCCTATGCCAAGGACCGCCTGAAGGAACTGGGTCATCACGGACCAGGCAAGGTCCGGATCAACCAGGCGGGGTGCCTGGACCGCTGCGAGGAAGGCCCGGTCGTGGTGGTCTACCCCGGGGAAACCTGGTACACCTACGTTGACCGGGAGGACATCGATGAAATCATCGAGCAGCACCTGATCAACAACCAGGTGGTGGACAGGCTCAGGATCTAGCGAGCCCCGGGCCCCGGTTACATTCCGGCCCCTCCAAGCTGAACGAAAATTCAGCTTGCTTTCAGGATAGGTTCATCTGGTTTCTGATAATGTGCCCCGTAATACATGAATCATTGGTGCTTCCTCCTTATGGTGGTTATTATGGCGCAACTCCCGGACGGGGCTGCGCCATTTTTTTTCAGGGGGGGAGCGGCATGCCGAAGTCGCCCTGGGCTCCGCCTTCCGGTGTGGATACATGCACCTCCGGGGTTCGTTTGGGGCAGCGTATGAATTTCCTGAAATAGCCCTGAACCGGCCTTGTATCGAGCCGGTCGCTAAAGTATCATTCGCCGCCTGTTTTTTGCCCCCAGCCCCCCGGGTTGTCACGGGCCTGAACCCCATACCGTTCCATCCGATCCGATGAAGACGTTTTCCGCAAAACCCCAGGAGGTCAAGCGCGACTGGTACCTTGTCGACGCCACCGACAAGGTGCTGGGCAGGCTGGCGGCCGAAGTGGCCCATCGGCTGCGCGGCAAGCACAAGCCGGAATTTACCCCCCATGTGGATACCGGTGACTATATCGTCGTCATCAACGCCGAGAAGGTCGCCGTTACCGGGAACAAGGCCAATGCCAAGGTCTACCACCGCCACACCGGGTATCCGGGGGGCATCAAGTCCATCGTCTACAAGGACATGCTGGAGCGTCACCCCGCCCGTGTGATTGAAATGGCGGTCAAGGGCATGCTGCCCAAGAACAAGCTGGGACGGGCGATGTTTGCCAAGCTGCGGGTCTACGCCGGCGGGGAGCATGCCCATGCCGCCCAGCAGCCAAAGCCCCTGGAAATCTGAGAACCATGCCACAAGCACAGCAAACCTATCAGGGAACCGGCCGGCGCAAGTCTTCCACCGCACGGGTATACATGCGGCGCGGCAGCGGCCAGATTCTGGTCAACAACAGGCCTCTTGACGAATACTTCGGCCGGGAAACCGCCCGCATGATCGTTCGCCAGCCATTGGAACTGGTGGAAATGATAGACAAGATGGATATCCGGGTGAACGTCTCCGGGGGCGGCAACAGCGGGCAGGCCGGGGCGATCCGTCATGGCATTACCCGCGCCCTGTTGGCCTACGACGAGGAAATGCGCCCGGCACTTCGCCAGGCCGGCTTCGTCACCCGGGATGCGCGGGAAGTGGAGCGCAAGAAAGTCGGGCTGCACAAGGGCCGCAAGCGTCCGCAATACTCCAAGCGGTAATTCCCTTCACCAGTCTCCTTGCCGGGAAGGCAGCTGCCGGTTGTCAGTCCTCTTGGTTCCCCCTGGATGACCGTTCGTTTTCCTGCCGGAACACCGGCCGGATCCACACCGCCGAATTCGGGTTAACGCACCCGAAGACCGGGAGTCGCCCCTTCGTCGGGTGACAGCAGGAACAGTTCCGATCCACCGGGCCCGGCCGCCAGGACCATGCCCTCGGATACCCCGAAGCGCATTTTCCGCGGCGCCAGGTTGGCCACCATGACCACGAAGCGTCCCACCAGGTTTTCCGGGTCATATGCGGACTGGATACCCGCAAACACGTTGCGTTTCTCGCTTCCGAGGTCCAGGGTGAGACGCAAAAGCCTGTCGGACTTCTCCACCCTTTCCGCGGCCTCGACACGGGCCACGCGAAGATCGACCCTGGCGAAATCGTCTATGGTGATTTCGGGGGCCAGCGGATCATCCGCCAAGGGACCGGTCGCGCGTCTTGCCGCGGTTTCCTGGACCGCCCGGGTTTCCTCGATCATGGCATCGACCTGTTTTTCCTCCACTCTTGTGAGTAGGGGTTTGAAACGGTTGATGGAATGATCCAGCAGGGGTTCACGGGGTGAATCCCAGGTCAGGGAGTCGATATTGAGGAAGTCCTCGGCCCGCTCCGCGGTGACCGGCAGCACTGGCTTCAGCAGTGTGATCAGCACCCGGAACAGGTTGAGCCCCTGGGTGCAGATCCCCTGCACCTCGGCATGCCTGGCCTCGTCCTTGATCAGGACCCATGGCTTGGCCGCATCGATGTACTGGTTGGCCTTGTCGGCGAGCGCCATGACATCTCGCATTGCCTTGCTGTATCGGCGGTTTTCGTAGTCGTCGGCAACACTGTCCAGGGCCGCGACAAAGGTGCTGTACATCTCGGGATCCGGCAAGGTTGCCGCCAGCCGGCCATCGAACTCCTTGCCGACAAACCTGGCACAGCGGCTGGCAATGTTGACCAGTTTGCCCACCAGGTCCGAGTTCACCCGTACCCGGAAATCCTCCAGGTTCAGGTCGATGTCATCTATGTTGTTGTCAAGCTTGGCGGCGAAGTAGTAGCGCAGGTATTCCGGGTTGAGATGCCTGGAATAGGTCTCCGCCATGATGAAGGTTCCTCGTGACTTGGACATTTTCTGACCATTCACGGTGAGAAAGCCATGGCACCATACCGCGCTTGGCGGGCGGAACCCCGCCCCTTTCAGTTCCGCGGGCCAGAACAGGGTATGGAACCTGGCGATGTCCTTGCCGATGAAATGAATCATCTCCGCTTCGCTGTCGGGACTGAGAAATTCGTCGAAGTCGATGCCTTCACGGTCGCACAGGTTGCGGAAGCTGGCGAGGTACCCGATGGGCGCGTCCAGCCAGACGTAGAAGTACTTGTCCCTTTCCCCGGGGATCTCAAATCCCCAGTAGGGGGCGTTGCGTGAAATGTCCCATTGGAACAGTTCCTCGTCGAAGAGCTCCTTCTGCTTGTTTGCAATTTCCGCCTGTGTGCGGCCTTCGTCGAACCATTGCCGGAGAAAGTCCCGGAAGTCCTCCACCTTGAAAAACAGCTGCTCCGAATCCCTTTCCACCGGCTTGGCACCGGATACCATGGAATAGGGATTGATGAGATCGGTGGGGTCATAGGTGCTGCCGCACACCTCGCAGTTATCTCCATGCTGGTCTTCGGCGTTGCATTTCGGGCAGGTGCCCCTGACAAACCGGTCCGGCAGGAACATGTTCCTTTCCGGGTCGTAGAGCTGCTTGATGGTCCGCCTTGCGATGTGGCCGGCGTCATCCAGGCGCCGGTATATCAGTTCCGAAAGAACCCGGTTTTCCTCGGAATGGGTGCTGTGAAAATTGTCGAAGGCAACCAGGAAGGTGGCGAAATCCCGGGAATGTTCCCCATGCACACGATCGATCAGTTCCTGCGGACTGACCCCGTCAGCCTCTGCCCGAAGCATGATCGGCGTACCATGGGCATCGTCGGCGCAGACATACCAGCATTCGTTGCCTTGCAACTTCTGGAACCGGACCCAGATATCGGTCTGGATGTACTCCACCAGGTGCCCGAGATGGATCGGGCCGTTAGCATAGGGCAGTGCGCTGGTGACCAGCAGTTTTCTGGGCTTGGGAGACATGCGGGGTGGTCGGGAACTGGACGCGGATACGCCGGCAAGGCGGTTTGGGTTCAAAGGCCGGGTATTATACTCGCTGGCTTGCAGTTACAATCACCGGCTTCGGGATTCCCGTGGATGCCTCGGATGCGGCTGTTGCAGGGTGTCCGTGGGCGGTTCGGCGAACATTGCCGCCGGTAGACGGCCCCGGGAAACACGGGCGGGCGTCCCCGTGGCAGGTTCCGCTTTCGGGGTCAAGATTCGATCCAGACTAGATACAAGGTAATTCATCATGTCCACCATGACACGCGACGATGTCGAGGCCTGCCTGAAAAAGGTTATCGACCCCCATACCGGGATGGACCTGGTTTCGACAAAAAACGTGGGTGAAATCTCGGTCGAAGGAGGTACCCCCCGGGTAGAAGTCGTGCTCGGTTATCCCGCCAGGAGCTTCGAGCCGGAGATGGCGAAAATGGTGCAGGAGTCGGTTCCCGGCGCCGAGGTCAGTGTGACATCCAACATGGTGGCGCACCAGGTGCAGGAGGGTGTGAAGCCGTTGACCGGTGTGAAGAACATCATCGCGGTCGCCTCCGGCAAGGGCGGGGTGGGCAAATCCACGCTGGCGGTCAATCTTGCGCTGGCGCTCTCCGCGGAAGGCGCCCGTGTGGGTGTGCTGGACGCCGACATCTACGGTCCCAGCCAGCCCCGGATGCTGGGAATCGCGGGCAAGCCCTCCTCCAGGGATGGCAAGACCCTGGAGCCCATGAGAGGCTACGACCTCCAGGCCATGTCCATAGGTTTCCTGGTGGACGAGGAGTCGCCCATGATCTGGCGGGGGCCCATGGTGACCCAGGCCCTGGAGCAGTTGCTCAAGGATACCCGGTGGGACGACCTGGATTACCTGGTGGTGGATATGCCGCCAGGTACCGGTGACGTACAGCTTACCCTGGCGCAGAAAGTGCCCGTGTCCGGTTCTGTGATCGTCACCACGCCACAGGACATCGCCCTGCTGGACGCCCGCAAGGCCTACAAGATGTTCGACAAGGTGGAAATACCGGTGCTGGGAGTGGTGGAGAACATGAGCACCCATATCTGCGGCAAATGCGGGCATGAGGAACATATCTTCGGGGCCGGCGGCGGTGCGGCCATGGCCAGTGACTACGACACGGTCCTTCTGGGGGATGTGCCTCTGGATGTCAGCATCCGGGAAGGTGCCGACGGCGGCCACCCCACGGTGGTGTCGGATCCCGACGGTCCCATATCCGCCAGGTACAAGTCCATCGCACGGAACGCGGCGGCCAGGCTTGCCCTGCGCAAGAAGGACTACAGCGCCAAGTTCCCCAATATCGTCATCCAGCAGAACTGATGGCCGTCAAGTCCGACCGGTGGATCCGTGAGATGGCGGAGACCACCGGCATGATCGAGCCGTTCGAGCCCCGGCAGGTCCGGGAAATCCAGGGCCAAAGCGTCATCTCCTGGGGCACTTCCAGCTACGGCTACGACATACGCTGTTCCAACGAGTTCAAGATCTTCACCAACATCAATTCCGCGGTGGTCGACCCCAAGGCCTTCGATGCCAGCAGCTTCGTGGACTACACCGGCGATGTCTGCATCATTCCACCCAATTCCTTCGCACTGGCCCGGACGGTGGAGTACTTCCGGATTCCGCGCAACGTACTCACCATCTGTCTCGGCAAGAGCACCTACGCCCGCTGCGGGATCATCGTCAACGTGACCCCGTTCGAACCGGAATGGGAAGGTTTCGTTACCCTGGAATTCTCCAACACCACGCCCCTGCCCGCGAAGATCTATGCGAATGAGGGGGTGGCCCAGGTGCTATTCTTCGAATCCGATGAAGTCTGCGAGGTGTCCTACAAGGACCGCGGCGGAAAGTACCAGGGGCAGACCGGGGTAACGCTGCCCAAGACCTGACCGGGCCGGTGGCCAGGAGCACGGCCTCAGAGGCGGGATTACGGAAGATCAGCCGTAAAGCTACTGACGATGGCAGGGCGCTGTCAGGCTTCGACATGCTGATGAAACATCCGGGCACCGTAACCCTCAACGAGATGGCTCTGCCCTCACAACCCAACCGGACTGTAACATTGCGCAGTCAGCAAACCCCTTTGTAGCAACGGGCCTTTGAACCGCTCGACATCGACCCCTATCCCGGTGTTGCCATAAGTACGACACCTTGAATCTCTACCATCCCATTGGTATGCAAGGCTTGCAGCGTTCCTTGGGAGATGAAGTCAGTTTAATAGACGTACCTCTGTTAGGGCTTTACCGAGTACGGAATCGTACAAAGCAGCACGTCGAAGATCGGCCAAGTTGAACTTCCGTGCCAGCGTATTAGCGGGCATCGGCTTTTTGTACGTGGGCCATAGATGTTTCAGGCGTTGTCTTGCTTCTTCTGCTTTCAAGAACTGCTTTTCGTAGCCGAGGAACAGACGGAAAAGGAACCCCTCGAAGTTTGGATTCAGAAAAATAAGGTGCAATTGCTCGTGGCCTTCGACCGATTCTGGGCCTCGATCTTCTGCACGATCACGGGCGAGCCTGTCGGCATCGAGAAAAACCAGCGCAGTTATGTCTGGCCCTCGGGATTCAATGTGCCGCTTTCTCTGGTCGACCGCGTACTCGACAATGGACCGGGTGTCTCCACCTCCGGCGACGACGGTATCGATATGAAGGTGGAGACCTTGGTCAACACATAGCCACTGTAGCCATTTTGCCAGTGCTCGTTCGCTTTCGCCCTCTGCGGTGATGAAGATGCGCTTGCGTCGCGCAACAGTCCGGTGCCGTGGCACGGTTCAACCAAAAGTGGGCAGCCCGCCCAGTGCACCACTGCGGTATAGTTTTCTCAGGTTGCTACTCCTGCGTACCCCCTCAACATCCCGGACGCCGTAAGCCTGGGTAATGCCAGTCCGCGTTTTCTCGACAATGATAATTTCCTCCTTTTCAATGTTATCCAGGACTGACAGGTTGTGGAGTGAGCAGATCAGTTGTGCGTTGTAGGGGTTCGTGTCCTTCCGCCGAAACCAGCCAAGAATCTCCTCGACCAGATCGGTATGCAGATCGTTGTCCAGGGCATCCATGACGGCCAGGCCACCCGTTTCGAGGGAGAAATTAAGTGTCGGAAAAATATGTACAACGTGACGTGTTCCGGCAGATTCCGATTCCAGGAAGATATCCTGATCGAGACCGGAATGCGCAAACGACAGCCGCCACTTCCCGTCGGCCCACTGTTGTACGTCCATGCCTTCGATCCCCAGGTCGAAACGCATTAACTTGCCGGAGATCAGTTCCTTTACCTGGGGGTTGTCACGGAAGTAGTGTGTGACTGTCTCGGTATCAAGGCGAATCGGATCGAGGGGCGAGACGTTCATCATCACTCGGCTGAGGCTGTCGATCATAGTCACAAATTCCTCAACACCCATTCTGGACAATGTGGAAAAGACGGAAGCATTGTCGGGGACAGATGCGAGGCGATCGTCGCTTGGTTTGATCGACATGTCTTTCGCTAAGTAGACTTGATTGTTGCCACGACGTTCCATCAAGCGTCTCCGTCTTCCTTGTGGGAAGTCGTACAGTGCTTCATAGCCAACCGTGTCGGGGAGGAAATACGGCTTTCCACGCGAGAGTTCCAGAATGTACCGGAACATGCGATTGGACGGCTCAGTATTGGTGATAAACCAAGGGGCATCAAAATCGACCTCAATGCGGGTAGGTTTATCAAGATACTTGTCGGATGCAAACGCGGGGAACAGGGGGATAGGGCCTGGCGGATAGCTGTAGGAGTTAATCAAAAATCGTATCGTATCGGCCAGCGCCCGCAACCATGCCGTCTTTCCGGCGCCGTTAGGCCCGATAAATACGATGACCGTCGGGACCCGGGCAGGAGATTGGGAAGAGGGGCTCCGGAACCAGGGTTTCTTGGGCGTCGTTTTCGGAACCCGGAAATCCAACGTAACACTATCCCGTATGGATTGATAATTGGTTACTGAAAATTTGTGTAACATATCCTATTTATAACAATTTTATGTCATATCGTCGATTTATTATGTCATATTTCCAAATTTTGATCAATTTGTTCCGCTTCATGGTGTAAGTAACCGGGTTCCAGTATCAAGCACTCCAGTATCTTTGGATGAACTGTTATGAACTTGAATAGCATCTCGAGGATTGAATGTTTCCATTACTTGTGGTGTTCTGATGCGGTTGGAACGTCCATTTTCATCGATATGACCTCGTCTGGGCCCGGGCCAAATCGTGAGGGTTCAGGGAGGAAAACGGATCAGGGACTACCCATCCGTCATGGTAGGTGCCATTCTGAACCGGTCATTGATGGGTGATATGGGATTGAGGAAGCCTTATTCCCTTTGTTATTACAGTACTTGGCTATTCTTTTCCAGCATTACACTCGTCGAGAACTTCCCTCACCATCTCCAGGTAGTGCTCCAGGTCCGGGGTCTTCCTTCCGGGCACCTTGCCGCCGTCGTCGTAACGGCGCACCCGCACGATGGAGTCAAGCCAGGGGTTCGCCGAGAAGCGTACGACTTCCTCGGAATCCATTGGACCGCCCTGCAGTTCAAGCGTGCGGACGGAGGCCTCCGACAACGTCGAGAAATAGGACGGATCCACGGCACATAGATAGCGCTTGGCATCCACGTGCCAGCGCACGGGTTCCGTGACTTCCGGCGGAAACCAGCGCCCGAGGAAGCGTTCCCCGGCGACCTCGTGCATGTTGTCCACCCCGATGTCGATGTAGTCGTCGCCGAATTCACCGGTGTAGTGGCCGATGTCATGCAGCAGGGCGGCGACCACGACAGCCCTGTCCTCGCCGGCCTGCTCGGCGATCCAGGCGGTTTGCAGCATATGTTCGGTCATGCTCACGAGTTCACCGAGATAGGACTCGTCGCCCCGGCGCCTGAAGATGTCCCGGAGCAGCCCGGTGATTTCCCCGGCGGTTCGGGTGTCGGTTGCACTGTTCATCGGGGAGGGTCCTGGAAGCGACATGCCGTTACGGAGTGGCGTACGGGTACTGTATGGCCGGACGGTGCGATTGGCAAGACCGATTCCGGCAGGGCCGGGCCCAGCTCATGCCGCATGCCGGCGCCCGAGCAGGGCAAGGGTGCTGCGCAGGCCGTCAATGTCCGCATAGGCACCCTGCAGCCAGCGCAGGCCGGTCTTCGTGAAACCCCTGCGTCCGTGAAGTACGCGGGTGTTGTCCACCACGAACAGTTCCCCGGGTTCCATCCGGAAGGTCACGCTGACTTCGGGCCGGCGGGTGATTTCCTCAAGGTGGCGATACGCCGCGTAAAAGTCCGGCACGAGGTCGTAGGGAACACCGGTCAGGGACTGGAACGAGCGGCTGTTGATCCGCACCTGGGCCAGTTGTCCATCCGGAGAGACTTCCAGCATGGGCCGGTGAGCGGTGAGATCGCTTCGGCCGTCGCCGCAGTACCGGAAGGTGACGTTGTAACGGCTCAGCAGGGCGAAGCGGGCCGGGTTCTCCCGCCTGAGAATCTCGGCCACCCGGAATCCGTCCACGACGCTTGACTCACCGCCGCCGGCGCTGTTCTCGAGACAATGCAGGAATTGCAGCGTCGGCACCGGGTCGCGGTAGGGGTTGTCGGTATGCGGATCAAGACCCATCCTCGTATAGGCCAGGTTCACCGGGTCCGGTTCGGAGCGGACCTCGAAGAGCCGTCCATAATTGGTTTCCCGCACGTATCCGAACAGCGCGATTACATCAAGGACTGCGCCCGACACGGTCGGCACGTCCCGCAGGCGGGCAAATCCCAGCGTGTCGACCCACCGGAGCCATTTCCCCAGGACCGCCGGATCATCGGCAACCCGGGGAAACGATTCCATGACACCGTCGGCGTCCAGGTCGCCGGCCCAGGTTTTCCGTCCCTCCGGGATCAGTGTTTCGCCGCCAGGCCGGTCGTAGGCATGACGGCGCAGCCAGTCAAGATCGAGCCAGGTCAGGCTGCCGTCGTCGAACGAAACCTCGAGCCGGGAACCGTTGAGCGTTGCGCCCCGGATGCAAAGGCCGGCGGGTATGTCCGTTGCCGACAGCTTCTTTTGCCCGTTCCCCGGGTCACGGCTGGCTGCATCCTGGCCGTGGTCCCGCAGCCAGACGGCGTGGTAGCGGGAGGATCTGCCGCCGGGCCAGAACACGGTGATGAATGACCCGTCAATACCCGGTTGGAGGGTCGGGGCAGGGGACATGGTGCCGGGTGGAATTCCCGCCTGGGAAACTGGCGCGGAGTATATTCGGTAACCTCGATGGAGAGGGAGGGACTACGCGATCCAGAACGGTTTTGTCGCTTCCCTGTAGGCTTCCACCTCGCTGATGCCGATATCCCCGAGCAGGTGCGGGGGCAACTCCCGCAGTTGCCGGCGTTGCCGGTGGCGCTGATCCCAGGTCTTCACCAGCCTGCCAAGGCGGAACAGCGGACGGAGAATCGTTTCCAGCTCCACTGCCGGCACACAGTCGGCAGCCGCTGCGGGAATAATTGATCCAGGTGAATTGATATAATTTGACATAATACTGACCAATCCTGAAAGTTTTACTGGTTTCGACATATCTTTCTCTTTTTCGGTAATTTACCGGTCCTATCAAATCCCCACAAACGATTAATTCTAATTTCTCGAATAAAATATATTAATCCGAATCTACTATGAGAACCCCGCCGCTGGGCAGCCTGAAAACCTTCCGCGCCGCTGCCAATTCGCTGTCCTTCACCCGTGCCGCAGAGGAGTTGCACGTGACCCAGGCTGCGGTCAGCCACCAGATCAAGTCCCTCGAAGAGACCCTCGGCGTCCGCCTGTTCGAGCGCGGCAACCGGCGTCTCGCGCTGACCGAGGCCGGTACCCGTCTCCTGCCCTACGTGGACCAGATGTTCCAGTTGCTGGAGCAGGGCCTGCGCCAGCTCCGTCGGGGCGCCAATGATTCCACGCTCACCGTTTCCCTGCTGCCGTCTTTCGCCTCCCGGTGGCTGGTGCCGCGGCTGGGACTGTTCCTGAAGGCGCATCCGGAGGTGGACTTCCGGCTCGCACCGTCCAGGGATCTGACCGACTTCCGGACCGAGGACATCGATCTCGCCATCCGCTACGGTCCCGGCAGCTATCCCGGGCTCACCAGCATCTTCCTCATGGACGAGGAGATTTTCCCGGTGTGCAGCCCCGCCGTCATGCACGGGCAGAATGCCTTGCGTACCCCCGGCGATCTGAAACATCACGTCCTGATTCATGATGAGGGACACAGCGACTGGCGCAAGTGGCTGGCGGCGGCGGGCGTTCACGATGTCGAGCCGGGCAAGGGGCCGGTTTA
Organism: Gammaproteobacteria bacterium; assembly: GCA_022827325.1. Taxonomy (GTDB): domain Bacteria; phylum Pseudomonadota; class Gammaproteobacteria; order Arenicellales; family Poriferihabitantaceae; genus VYFG01. The sequence goes on from JAJDTE010000158.1 coordinate 25,514, forward strand.
TACGGATTCGGCCATGGCGGTTCAGTCAGCCATGGAGGGGGACGGGATCGCGTTGGGCCGCAGCCGGCTGGTGCGGGACGACATTGCCAGGGAGCGGCTGGTGGCGCCGTTCGGGATATCCCAGCCCTCGGGGTTTTCCTATTTCATTGTCTACCCGCAGGACCGGCGCCCGACGGACGCCATGGCCGCGTTCGTGGCGTGGGTGCAACAGCAGGTTGTGGAAGACGACGCAAAGTTCGGGGATACTCGCTAGATGCCTGGAATTGCCAAATCCATGAACCAGCGGTCGAGGGCCGATACCCGGCCCCGCCCCGTGGGCCCGGAAAGCGCCGGCTACCACGCGTTCGGCCGGACCATGGGGTTTGATTGCGCCCGTGGCGTTCACCCGGGGCAATCGCTCCCGGTCCGACAAGGGGTGTGGCCGTGAACCACTCCGACCTGGCCGGGGACGCCGGAAGGCACGGCCTGGTCCTGCGGGGCGGCTTCACGCCGAGGCGCGAAGACAGTGTGCCGGCGGTGCGCATCGGGGTGCCCGCGAAAACACTGGTACTGCTCGGCAATGCCGGGTCGTCGATGTGGCAGTCGTTCGCGGATTCCCCGGAATTCGCCGACGGGGCGGAAGATCCCCTGAACCGCTGGAGCGAACGCATCGGTAATGCCCTTGCATCGCGGTGGGACGGAAAGGCGCTGTTCCCCTTCGGCGGCCCCCCCTACCACCCGTTTATCCGCTGGGCGCGGAAGGCGGAGGGACTGAAGGAGTCGGCGCTCGGCATGCTGATGCATCCGGAATACGGGCTGTGGCATGCCTACCGGCTCGCCGTTGCACTGCCGGTGGACGTGGCAGGGATCGGTGCGGACCCGCTAGTCCGGCACGCCTGCGATCATTGCCGGGACCGACCCTGTCTGCAGGTCTGTCCGGTGGGGGCATTTGATGGCACGCGCTATGATGTCGAGTCCTGTTTCCGCTATCTGGAGGCGAACCCCGGATCGCCCTGCCGCAAGGCCTGCCGGGCACGGAACGCCTGCCCCGAGGGCACGGACTTCCGGTACGGGACTGACCATGCGGCGTTTCACATGGAAAAGTTCTACCGCACCCTGTCGCGGCGCGATGTGACTGATCCCCGGATCTAGCGGGCAGGCCAACAGTGCCGAAAGTGCCGCGAACAGAATACGGCACACGCGCCCGCTTCCATTAGAATTCGCGTCTTTCCCCGGCGCTCTTGCCATGACCTACCAGCTTGGAATCGATACCGGCGGCACCTATACCGACGCGGTGGTGGTGGACGAAGGTCGGCAGGTTGTTGCCAAGAAAAAGAGCCTGACCACGGCCTATGACCTGACCGTGGGCATCGGCAATGCCATCTCGAGCCTGCCCGAGGAGATGCTGGCCTCGGTGAATCTGGTCTCACTGTCCACCACGTTATCCACCAATTCCGTGGTGGAGGGCCGGGGCGCCCCGGTATCGGTACTGCTGCCGGGATACAACGAATCCCAGGTGCTGAAGAGCGGCATCTACGAAATCCTCGACCGGGACCTGGTGAACCTGCTCGAGGGAGGGCATGACGCGATGGGGGTAGAGCTGGTAGCCCTGGACCTGGCGCGGGCCCGGGAGGTCATCCTGTCCCAGGCGGGAAAGGTGTCCGCCTTCGCCGTGTCCTCGATGTTCGGAACGCGCAACACCGCACACGAAATCGCACTCAGGGACATGATTCTCGAACTCACGGGCAAGCCGGTGGCGTGCGGGCACGAACTTGCCTCCTCCCTGGGGGCACCCCGCCGGGCGCTGACCGCGGCGCTCAACGCACGCATGATTCTCCATATCCAGCGCCTGATCAACTCGGTGGAAGAGATACTTGAACGCCGGTCGATCCATGCGCCCCTGATGATCGTCAAGGGAGACGGCTCCCTGGTGAATGCCCGGACCGCCCTGTTGCAGCCGGTGGCCACGGTGCTGTCCGGCCCGGCCGCCAGCGTGATCGGCGCCTGTGCCCTGAGCGGGCTCAGGGACGGCATCGTGGTGGATATCGGCGGCACCACCACGGACATCGCCATCGTGACCGATGGCCAGCCGGAGCTCTGTGAGGACGGCGCGCGGATCGGAGACTGGCAGCCCATGGTGGAGGCGCTGCGGGTCTTTTCCATCGGCCTTGGCGGCGACAGCGAGGTCCGGTTCAGGAATGGACTTGCCATCTCCCAGCGGCGGGTGGTGCCCATGAGCCTTCTGGCCCATGAGCACCCCGAGGTGATATCCCGGCTCGAACGGCAATGGGCCGCGGCGCCGAATCCGCGCAACAACCGATTCGCCTTGCGCCTGCAGCACAACGAAGTGCTGGTCGGACAGCTGGGCGAGGCGGAGACGGCTGCCTGGGAAATGCTCCAGGAGGGACCGGTGGATATCGATGCGCTGGCGGACCGCAACCGCGGAATCATGCGTGCAGTCGCCCGCCTGGAGCGCCTCGGCCTTGCGATCTACAGCGGTTTCACCCCATCGGACGCCACCCACGTTCTCGGAATGAGCGACCACTGGAACCGGTACGCGGCAGAGCTTGCTGCCCGGATCTGGGCCCGGCAGATGCGCCATCTGTACGGTTGTGGCAACTGGACCGCCGGCGACCCGGTCGGGCCGAGCCGGCAGGTATTCGATCTCGTGGTACGGGAGATCAGCGAGAAACTGATCGAGGCGGGTCTCAACCAGCATGGCAAGCTGGTGGACTCCAGGTCCCGCAACCTGACCCGGCTGTTGGCGGATATCGTCCTGCTGCAGGATGAAGCGAAGCGGGTGAAACCGCTGTTTGAACTCAATTTTGCACAAAACTATCCCATCATCGCGGTGGGAGGCCCGGCGGCCGACTACTTTCCCGAGGTGGCGCGGATGCTTGACGTGAAGCTGGAACTGCCCGAGCATGCGGACACCGCCAATGCAATCGGTGCGGTCCTCGGCGCGGTGGTGCAGATGGCCCACATCACGGTGACACAGCCTGAATTCGGCAACTACCTGCTGTTTCACCGTGACCAGCCGCTGCGCTTCGACAGTCTCGAAGCGGCCCTGTCCAGGGCGAGGCAGCTTGCCCTGGTGGAGGCTGAAAACCTGGCGCGGTCCGCGGGCGCCGATGTCGTGGAAACCCGGATACGCGAGGACGCGAACCATGTACGGCATGACATCGACGGCGAGTTCTTCGTCAGCGCCACGGTGACGGCCATCGCCACCGGGCGCCCCGGCAGTGGAGGGACAGGGTCCAAGTAGCAGACAGGGTTCCGGTCTGGCAAAGGACGGATGTTTGGTCTATGCTGGGCCGGGTTTACCGATCACCTGAACAGGGGTAAATCATCATGGCATATGCGATTCGCGCCGTCCGGCCTGGGGACGTCGAAGTCCTGGAACGGGTTGATTTCGAACCGCAGGCGCCCGGAACCGGCGAGATCCGGGTCCGCCACGGTGCCATCGGGGTCAATTTCATCGACATTTACATCCGCACCGGCTCGTATCCCTGGCCGGTGAAGGAGAACCTGGTGCTTGGCTGTGAGGCCGCCGGGGTGGTGGATGCAGTGGGCGACGGCGTCGCCGGGTTCGCCGAGGGTGACCGTGTTGCCTATGTTCTGGCCAACGGCGCCTACAGCACCCACCGGAACATCAACGTTTCCCATGTGGTTCACCTGCCGGACCACATCGATGATCGTACCGCCGCCGCCTGCATGCTGAAAGGCCTCACCTGCTACTACCTGCTGCACGACAGTTTCAGGGTGCAGGCAGGTCACAAAGTGCTGTTTCATGCCGCCGCCGGCGGGGTGGGACTGATCGCCGGCCAGTGGCTGGCAGCCAAGGGTGCGACGGCCATCGGTACGGCGGGCAGCGACAGCAAGTGCGAGCTTGCGCTCGGCAACGGGTACGCCGACGTGATCAACTACAACACCGGCGATTTCGTGGCCGGCGTGCGGGCCATTACGGAAGGCGGGATGGCGGATGTGGTGTACGATTCCGTGGGTGCGGGCACCTGGCCGGGATCACGGGACTGTCTCAGGCGGCACGGTACCCTGGTGGCCTTCGGCCAGTCCTCGGGCCCGGTGGAGGGGTTCGGTTTCGCTGACCTCGCGGTGGGGTCGCTGCACCTGACCCGACCCACCCTGTTTCATTTCGTCTCGGACCGCGGTTGGCTGGAGAGCGCCTCGGCGGCGCTGTTCGACATGATCGGTAGCGGGCGCATCCGGATCACCGTCAACCAGACGTATCCGCTTGCGGAGGCCGGCAGGGCTCACGAGGCCCTGGAGGGGCGGGAAACCACGGGCTGTACCCTGCTGCTTCCCTGAGCCCGGGCGGTTCGGCGGGATCGCCGCCGCGTCCAGGGGTCAGGCGGCGAGCGCCCGGTCGAGGAATTCCAGCCGGTCCTGGCCCCAGAAGATCTCGCCGTCCACGACGTAGGTAGGCGATCCGAACACGTCGGCGGCATGTGCCTCGGCGGTCACCGCGGTGAACTGTTCGCCCAGGGAATCCGTTTCGGCCGTGGCCAGGAGCCCGGCGCCGTCCAGCCCGCACCGATCGGCGAGCGCTACCAGGGTGCCCGGATCGGCGATGTTCTCCTCCCCGACCCATACCGCGGTCAGCACGGCGTCGCTGAGGGTCCCGGCGTCAAGATCCTGGTTGCCCGCCGCCAGCACCATCCTTGATGCCAGCGCGGCGTCGGCGGGGAAGTGGGCAGGCTGGAGGTTCATCGGGACGCCGAGAAATGACGACCAGCGTTTCAGTTCGTCCATGCGGTATCGCAGGCGTGCGGGATGCCGTTTGGGCAACGGTGTGCCGCCCATGTCCAGGAAGGTGGACATGACATCTATGGGCTTGTAGTTCACCGTTGCGCCGTGGCGCCCGACGATCTCATTGAACCGCCCGATGGCGAGATAGCTCCAGGGTGATATCACGAAGTGATAATAGTCGATGGTTTTGGGCATGGAGGGGGCAAGGAAGGTAGAATTGTCGGGGCCGGATTCTACGTCATCCGGACGGTTTCCGGGGGTATCCCGGGCCGGCACCCGCATTGAATTTTTCGCCGGTCTTGGGTTAAATCCGACCGGTTCCCCCGTACCGCCATGCAGTCCTCTAACCGCAAGAAACCGTCGCCGCTCGTCGAGATCCTGGTCAACGTGATCATCCCGGCGGTGATCCTGATGAAATTCAGCACACCCGAGCGCCTGGGCACGGTGAACGCGCTGATCCTGGCGCTGTCTTTTCCGATCCTGTACGGCGGCTGGGACCTGGTCCGCAACCGCCACGTGAACTACATCGCCATCCTGGGGCTGGTGAGCGTTTTCCTGACCGGCGGCATTGGACTTTTCAAGCTGGACGTCAAGTGGCTGGCGATCAAGGAGGCGCTCATCCCGGCCCTGATCGGGCTCGCCGTGGTGGTTACCGGGTTTACCCGCTCACCCCTGGTCAAGAAACTGATTTTCAATCCGCTGGTCATGGCGACGGAAAAAATACAGCAAAAGCTGGACCATGAGCACAGCGCTGAACTTTTCGACAGGAAGCTCCGCTTCGCCAATCACTGCCTGGCCGGGACGTTCGCCTTTTCCGCGGTCATGAACTACGTGCTCGCGAAGGTCATCGTGACCAGCGAGACCGGCACCGTGGCGTTCAACGAGGAACTGGGGAAGATGACCTTTCTCAGCTATCCGATGATCGCCATTCCCTCCATGATCATGCTGTTCGGCATCATGTGGTACGTGATCCGGACCATCAGGCAACTGACCGGTCTCGAACTCAGGGATATCTTTCACCGGGAGGACGGATAGGGTTCCATGATCTACCTGCTGCGACATGCGGAGACCCAATGGAACCATGAACTGCGCAAGCAGGGGCGGGACGATTCCCCGTTGACGCGGACCGGTCAATGGCAGGCCAGGACTTACGCCGCGGTATTGCAGGACCTGATTCCGCATTCGGAGATCAGGCATGGGCGGGTGCTGTTGTTTACCAGCCCGCTTGGCAGGGCGCGGTCAACGGCGCAGTACCTGATCGATATCCTTGGAATTCCCGCGGAATGCGTGCACTGTGAACCACGCCTGATCGAATTCGACTACGGCGACTGGTCCGGGCTCACCAACGAAGAAATCGAGTGCCGCTACCCCGGTGCGCTGGCGGCGCGGGAATACGACAAATGGAATTACACGGTTCCGAACGGCGAATCCTATGCCGACGTGGAGACGAAGGTTGACCTGTGGATGGACGAGTTGCCCCGGGACAGGGTGCTGATCGTCGTGACCCACAACGTTGTCAGCAGGGTGATACGCAGGCGGTTCCTCGACCAGCCCCGGACGGAGGCGGGGCGTCTGGAGCATCCCCAGCACCTGATTTTCCGGTTGCACGACCGGTCCATCGAGGAGATCGACATTCGGGCACTTCAGTGAGGAGCGGGCGGACTCCCGCCGGTGTGCACTGGTACGGATCAGTTCCGGGGCATCGTCTCCCGGCCCGCTCAAGGGCTCCGGGATGGAACCCGGACCAGTTTCAGCGTGACATGAGGCGTTTCGGTAACGCCAATACTGGAATCTCTTGAGGGGCCATCATGCGCCGGCATCAACTTCGATGAGCGCGCTTCCCCGGATAGACTGTTCCTCCAGGTTGTTCCCGGGGCCGGCCCGGTCCACGACGATGAAATCCCGTCTTTGCCCGGTCACGATCTGGAAATGGTGCCAGGTGTTGCGAAAGAAATTCACCCCCTGGCGGCCGTTGGTCCGGAAAAGAACCAGGTCCTCGGCGGACACGGT
>JAJDTE010000101.1:0-44046 GCA_022827325.1 Gammaproteobacteria bacterium
TGCTGTTCTCGCGGTAATGGCGCCGGCAGTCCTGCGCCAGCGCCTGCATGAATTGTCCGCGCTGCGCCCGGTCCAGGGCATCGAACATCAGGCGGTCCGCACAGTGCATCAGGAACAGGAGGTATTCACGGATCACCCCGAGTCGCTGGTGGTCGTTCTCGTAGATGAAATCCTGCTGATGGAGATTCCGTGCGGCATTGAGGGACATTCGCCAGCAAATGCTGGACAGGGCATTGGCAAATTGCTCCAGCGTGATTTCCCGGCTGCGGTTCTTCCATCCGGTGCGGATACGGGCCTTTTCCATCAGGGTCGTCGGACTGTCGGGTTTCCGTTGCGTTGACAAGGGCATATGATACCAGTGTAATCAAACTATCTTCCTACCGGACCGGTCGCTCCCCGGAACTGATCCCAAGCGCCATGACAGCGATTCCCGACCTTGATCTGAAGGGCCTGGTGGAAACGGTGCAGCACAATGCGGATGTGGCGGATGCCCGTTTCGCGGGCAGGTATACACTGTGTACCTACCTGATGAAAATGCGGGACTACTACCGCTGGCGCCGGGGCCTTGGCCCCTGTTCGCCGGTGGGACGGAGGGATCTCGGGGAGTGGATTGCCGGGATCGAATCCCGCTGGAATGACCTGGAAGCCGCCCGGGCGGATTACCGCGGGCTTCCGCTGCCCGGCGGAGAGGTGGACTGTTTCGACAATGAAACCGTCAATGCGGTGCTCAATCCGGCGGGCCTTGTCTATGCCGGGGTGCACGGCTACGGTGGGGTGCCGCTGTTCTTTTTCGCCGACCTGCTGCAGCGGGATACGGCCGGGAATCCGGAACCCGACCCGGACGGCAAGCCGGAACTGGATCTGCTGGTTTCCGGCAGGGAGCGGGCGCGTTCGCTGACGGCGCCGCCCGCCATGTCCGCCCCGGGCCTGATCTTCGTCCGCCGCGAGGCCCTGAGCAGATACCTCGGCAGCATGGTGGAGGAGTGGGGCTGGCGGCGCGAGGACAACGCCATGGGCAAGGTCGTGGCCCACTACGGATTCGAAGGGGACCCCGAAGGGGCGCTGGAGCGGCTCGTGGACACGGAAATGGAGAACGTGATCCTGCATGAAATCGGCGAGCGGGTGGCGGGCGCGCTCATCGGGGAGGGCTGGCAGTCCCTGCTGAGCCGGGTGGAGGACCCGTTGACGGAACTGAAAATCAGGGCCGTGCGGGACAACCTGGCGGACTGCCTCGCCGCCTTGCCCGCCTGCATGACGCTGGAAAACTGGCCCTCGCTGGATTTCTACTATGCCAACATGACACCCCTGAGGAGAGACCTGTTTCCCAGCTTCTGCGAAGCCTACCGGGGTGCCCGCGGCAGCGGCAACTACCGTTCCCTCGCCCCGCTCATCGCCCGGGCCAGGAAGCACTGGCTTGCGGTCAGCCGGGAATTGCCCGTCTGCGCCCCCGACAACCTGAAAAGCTACCTCGACGCCTGCGCATTCTGATGCTGGTCACCCTGCCGGAGATACTGGATGCTGACCAGCTCGCCCTCGTGCGGGGTATTCTGGACGGTGGCCGGTTTGCGGAGGGCAGGGGGTCCGCGGGGGAACAGGCGCGCCGCGACAAGCACAACGAGGAACTGGTGCCGGACGAGGAGCAGTCATCGCGTCTGAACAGCGTGGTGATGGGTTCGCTGGTGCGGCATCCGGTCTACCTGAATGCGGGGCTGCCGCACCGGGTCGCGGTGCCGTATTACTCCCGCTACCGCAAGGGCATGCGGTATGGACCCCACGTGGACGATCCCGTGATGGGAATGGGTCCCGATCCGAGAACACGTTACCGCTGTGACCTGGCCATCACGGTGTTTCTCACCGGGCAGGAGGGTTATGATGGCGGTGAACTGGTGATTCACACCGAATTCGGCCCCCGGAGCGTGAAGCTGCCCGCGGGGGACGGGGTAATGTATCCCGCATCCTCCCTCCACGAGGTCCGCAAGGTGATCCGGGGCGAGCGGCTGGCGGCGGTCACCTGGATGCAGAGCATGGTCCCGGACGCCGGGCAGCGGGAACTGCTGTACCAGCTCTGGCTCGCCCGGGAGGAACTGCGCCGGCATGCGCCGGAGGCCGACAGTACCCGGCGGGTGGACCGGAGCTACCTGAACCTGGTGCGGATGTGGTCCCGGGTATGAACCTCCTGAACTTCCCGGATGGCGGGTTTGTCCCGGCACCCGGATTCCAACGGCAACCAAGAGACCGCCCCGGGCGGCATGAAACATGAATGCGAATGATTCCAGCGGCATGAACGGCACGGCATTGCGGGCACGCGTTGAAGGCGGCAAGACCCCGGAAATGACCGGGTGGTACCTGAAATCGGAGACCGGCCCCCTCAGGGACGTGCTTCTGGGTCCGGCGGAGACCTTCGGCTGGCTCGGGGAGGCGAACGCGGAATACAGTTCCCTCGTCCGGGACTCACTCAGACGGGGTTACCGGTTCGACCGTGAACTCGCCCTGAGACAGCACGGTGAAATGGTCTCGGCCTACGAGGATGCCGGCGTACGGTGTCATTTCCTGCCGGGCGATGCCACCACCGAGATGCAGGTCTTCGCCCGGGATTCGTCGTTCATGACGCCTTACGGCGCGGTGATCTGCCAGCTGGCCAATCCCCGCAGAAGGGGGGAGTACGCCGCCGTGTTGCGTTTCTACCTGGACAACGGCATTCCCATCTACGACATGGTCTCGGCGGGCAACTTCGAGGGCGGGGATTTCAATATCATCCGGCCCGGGGCGGCCCTGGTGGGCTACACGGATCACCGCTCCGAGGGCGTGGCGGCGCGCCAGGTGGCGGACTGGTTCACCGCGGAGGGCTGGGAAATCAAGTTCGCGCCCATCGACCCGTTCTATGTGCATATCGACCTGATGGTCTGCATGCTGAACGAGGACTGCGCCGCGGTATGCCTGGAGACCACCGAGGATGACGTGGTTGCGTGGCTGAGGGGGAAGAACATTGAGATCATCCCCGCCACCTACGAGGAGACCATGACCCTGGGGTGCAACGTGGTGGCGCTGGGAAATGACCGGATACTGTCCACCCTGGCGGCCGGCGATCTGAATGCCAGGATGCGCGCTGCGGGCTTCAGGGTATACGATCCCGACATGACCCAGTTCACCCGGGCGGGCGGAGGCGTGCACTGCATGTGCCAGCCCCTGCGGAGGGATCCGGCCTGAAGCCCTCGCGACCGGACGGGCAAATCCCGCAGCGTTGCCCGCGTGTCTCCGCGCCGGCCCGGCAGGATCAGCGCTTTGAACCCTTCTCGGTGTGCGCCAGGTCCACCAGTTTGTTGGCCAGTTCGTCATAGCCGGCCTGGAATCCGTCCAGGTCATCGCCTGTATCCGGGTCGTAGTAATCCTTCGGATCCAGCCCACCCGCCTGCTCCTTGGCGATGAACTGTTTCTGCATTTCCAGCATTTTCCGGATGATTTCCAGTTTTTCGCTCATGATGGTTGTTCTCGTTGCAATGGTGTGTAGGAATGGGGCGGGGTGTTCAGTAGCCACCCTTGCGCTTGCTTTCGGGCAGGCCTGCAATGCGCCCGGCCTGCTTGCTGGGGGTGCCGGGATAAAGCTCGAACAGGGTGCCCGCGTTCACTTTTTCTCCCGGCCATTTCTCTGCCATGGCCTTGGCCATGACCCGGTTGTTCGGCTGGTTGCCGCCGTTGTTGAAATATTCATCCCGCAGGTAGTGGATGACATCCCAGTGCCGATCGGTCAGTTCCAGCCCCTCATCCGTTGCGAACTGCCTGGCGACGTCCTCGCTCCAGTCGTCCGTGTTGACGAGGAATCCCTCTTCCGTGGTTTCGATCTCACGATTGTTGACGGTGATGCTCATGGTTGTCTTCGGTATACAGCGTGTTGATGAATATGGTTCCGGTCAGGGTATCCCAGGCGGCTCCCGTTTCACGCCTCCCCCTGGGCCGATCCGACCGCGGCAATGCTCTTGTGCGGCAGGAAAATCCCGCAGCCGAGCTTCTGGCCGCTGCCGATTCCCGACTCCTGCAGGCGGATGGATTCCATGGGCTCGAGATCCGACAGCATGACGCTGCGGGCGGCGATGTCGTCCCCGGGGCAATGAATCACATGCCTCAGCCCGCACAGCATCTTGCGCAGCCGGATGCCCCGTTGCCGCAGTGTGTCCGCCACCCAGCGGGTGAATTCCTCCTCGTCATCCACGTAGTCGCCGGTCAGCGAGCGGCTGAAGATCGTGTCCGATGGAACCAGGGATTTCTGGTGGCAGTCCCCGAGTTTCATCCGGTAGCCATCCAGCCGGAGTTCGCTGCCGCAGAGGGCCAGTGCATCCGGCTCCCGCTCCGCCGGGATCCTGAGGTACAGGCGGGTTCTCCGGGGAAGCTGCAGCAGGCTGCCGGGCACTTCCGGTGGGCGGATCCAGCCGTTGCCGGAGGTGGCGCCGTGGACGGAGTGGATCGCCACCCTGGCATCCTCGTCGATCCATGGCAGCAGGCGGCGCAGGCCCTGGTACAGGGGCCAGGCGTGGTCCAGGGGCAGTTCCCGGCATTCGATGCGGAAGCACAGGTCGATGACGTCCCGTGGTACGACGAATTCTCCGTCACCGGATGTCTCCTCCCAGAGCATGTCAGTGTTCCGGCGGCAGGGTGGCCTGGAGGGCGTCCCGGTCTATCCACCACTGGTCCTGCACCAGCACGTCGATGACATTGCGCATGCGCACCAGGAATTTCGCCGGGTCATCAAGCTCCAGCCGGCTGAACCAGTCCTTGAACGCCTCGGGACCCCGCACGTTCCCGTGCCTGCGGGCCACATCGTTCAGCAGCTGGCCTACCGCGAGGGACAGTTCGCTGTGCTGGTTGCCCTCGGAGCGGAGTTCCACCACGTAGGCCGCCACCGCCGCCGCCACCGCCGCCCCGTCGGATTCCGCCGGGGTTTCGTCGATGACGTGCATCAGCTGCCGGACGGTGAGCGAGGGGTCGATGGGGAAGGTGATGCCGAGCCACAGGCCGTGCCCGAGGGCAATCAGCGCCTCGTCGGTTCCGCAGGAGAACAGCGCATCACAGGCCACCACCGCCTGTTCCCAGTCCTCCCTCGACAGCTGGATCCGGAACGCCTCCATGGCATGGCCCCAGGCATCGGTTGTCCGATCCATGGAGACTTCGGTTCTGGACAGCTCGATCAGCAGGCGCGCGCGCAGGCCCGGGTCGTCGGCGGGTGCCGATGCCAGTTGCCGGGAAAGCTGTTCCGCCCTGCGTGCGAGCACCTCCATGGAGGTCTGCGCATCATCCTGGCACTCCGCCCCCAGGTCCACCAGATCCCGGTCAAGATAGTTCATGGCGGTCAGTGCGGCGCGATCCGCTGGCGGAAACGCAGGCGGTGGAGCAGCCTGCCGTTTTCCTTTCCGGGCCTGTCCTCGAAGGCGGTACGGCAGTGCAGCACGTTGTTGCACACGATGCCCTGGCCGGGACCGAGCGTCCAGCGGAGAATCGCGGGATGGGGGCTGTCGAGAAGCGAGGCGATGAATTCCACCGCTTCCCGGGTATCCGCGTCCTTTCGCCAGACGATATTGTGGCGCCTGCGGGTGAACCGGGTATAGAGGGCGCCGGTTTCCCCGTCGATGCTGAATACCGGCCCCCTGAATTCACGCCGGCCGCTGCTGGACGCGCCGTCGTCGGCGGGAATGAGAAAGGCCTCCGGGTGGCAGAGCGCACGGGCGAGCCGGGGGGAGTGGTCGCGCAGCAGGATATACAGCATTTCCGGGTCCAGCAGCCGGTTCTCCCCGCCGCTCAGGGCGCTGCGCACGCAATGCAGTGCGAACGCGCGGATCCGGGACTCGGCCGGGTTGTAATAGCCGTCCGTATGCCAGTTGAGCCTCTTGCGGGAATAGGGGATGTAACGTGCCCGCTCTTTCGCGCCGGCTTGGGGGTGGTCCTGCCTCACGGCCTCGATGCGGCTGATGCCGCGGTGGTCCGCCGCGGGATTCGGCAGCGGATCCGTGAGGCCCAGCTGGCGGCAGAGCGCGGGCAGCAGGGCATCGTTGTCAGGGTCCTCCAGGCCGTCATCCCCGGGGCGGCCGAGATCGTATATGAACAGGTTGTGGTGCCTCACGCAGTCCCGCATGCCGGACAGTTCGCGCCGCGCCAGGTGAAACGGATCCTTCACCGTGACCACGGGGGGCGTCGGGGCGTTTTCCCGGCAGGCCAGCTTGTCCGCCCGCCATCCGGCAAACGCCTCATCATCCACCAGGATCCGGGATAACGATTCCCGTGTCTTGCCGGGGGTCCCGGCCATCCCGGGCAGGGTCCCGCCGGCATGCATCCGGCGCTCCGTGTTCGAAGCATGGGCAGTTGCGCTCAAGGGATTCGGGGAGTGGGAGAATGAATGGCGTTCATGCGGACAGTCCGGTCGCTTCCATGTCGCCCGGTCATTCAGCCAGCGGCACCGGTTTTCGTCCATACCTCCATCGGGATAAACCCCAGTCAGCGCCTATCCTTTTGGGTAACTGTAGTAAACGGGGAACGACGCTAGAATTTGGCCAGAGCCGGAGTGCGCAAAAGCTAAGGCGGGTCCGCTGATCGCCGGTCATCGAGCGCGTCAGAGGCAGCCACCGGCCTGGCTGGAAAACCAAATAACTACGGAGATGCACGATAAGCCATAACCCTCCGAAAAAACAGTCGGCAATGGGCTGCTAAGGTCAGCCCGACCCGACCCGCTGACCTCGTGAGCACCCCCGGGTGCGGATGGTCCCCGAAACCAATCGGAGCTTAATACCAGGAGTCAATCACCGATGAGCGATGACAAACATGTAACACCAATGCTGGATGAACTGGAGCATGGCCCCTGGCCGAGCTTCGTCAGCGGTATCAAGCGGCTGCGAGACGATCATCCCGACCAGCGCATCAACGGCATGGCAAACGACCTGCTCGGCCAGCTCGAACACTCCTATGAAACCCGCAAGGGCTACTGGAAGGGGGGCACCGTGAGCGTCTTCGGCTACGGCGGCGGCATCATTCCCCGCTTTTCCGAAGTGGGCAAGCAGTTCCCCGATTCCAAGGAATTCCACACCCTGAGGGTGCAGCCGCCAGCGGGCAATCACTATACCACCGACATGCTGCGGCAGCTGGCGGACAGCTGGGAGAAGTGGGGTTCCGGGCTGGTGACCTTCCATGGCCAGACCGGAAACATCATGTTCATCGGCACGTCCACCGAAAACACCCAGCACTTCTTCGACGAAATCAACGAATACGGTTTCGATCTCGGCGGCGCGGGGCCGTGCGTGCGTACGGGCATGTCCTGCGTCGGGGCCGCCCGATGCGAAATGTCCTGTGCCAACGAGCAGCGGCTGCATCGTGAACTGGTGAACAACTTCACCGACGACATCCACCGCCCGGCACTGCCCTACAAGTTCAAGTTCAAGATTTCAGGATGTCCCAACGACTGCACCAACTCCATCGAGCGCGCGGATTTCGCGGTGATCGGCACCTGGCGTGACGAGATCAAGGTGAACCAGGACGCGGTGAAGGAGTACCTGGACGCCAAGGGGCGGCAGCACGTGATCGACAATGTCATCACCCGTTGCCCGACCAACTGCATGACCCTGACCGATGACGACCAGATCGAGATCGAGGATCGCAACTGCGTCAAGTGCATGCACTGCCTCAACGTCATGAACAAGGCGCTGCATCCGGGAGACGACAAGGGCGTGACCGTGCTCATCGGCGGCAAGCGGACCCTCAAGATCGGTGACCTGATGGGTACCGTCATCGTGCCGTTCATGAAGATGGACAGCGAGGAGGACTACGAGCGCATCGTGGAGATCGCCGAGGAGACCATTGACTTCTGGGCGGAGAACGGCCTTGAGCACGAGCGCTGCGGTGAAATGATCGAACGGATCGGTCTGGTGAACTTCCTTGAGGGCATCGGCGTCGACGTGGATCCCAACATGATCAGTCATCCCAGGGAAAGTTCCTATGTCCGCATGGACGGCTGGGATGAAGAGGCCCGCAAGTGGTTCGAACGCAAACGCGAGGAAAAACTGGCCAGCTGACCCGGTAACCGGATCGCGAACCGAGTTTTCATCAACATTCACCAGGCGATACAGCAATGGTAAACCTCCAAGACATGCGCCGGCCCATCGAGTCTGGCTGCCCGGACGGCATGCAGTACATGCATCCCGTCATGATCAGGAACTTCGGCCAGTGGAAATACCACGAACACCCGCGCCCCGGCGTCCTGGTGCACCACGCCTTCACCGGCGAGTCGGTGTGGACGGTGAAGGCCGGAACCCAGCGGATTCTCGATGTCTACACGCTGCGCAAGCTGTGCGACATCGGCGACCAGTATGCCGACGGCCATGTCCGCTTCACCATCCGCAGCAACATCGAGTACATGGTGGTTGACGAGGCCAAGGTGGAGCCGCTGATCGAGGCCCTTGAGCGCGAGGGGTTCATCGTGGGCGGCACGGCCAACTCCGTGGCGGCCATTTCCCATACCCAGGGCTGGCTGCATTGCGACATACCCGGAACCGACGCCTCCGGCGTGGTCAAGGCCATGATGGATGAACTCATCGACGAGTTCAAGAACTGCCGCATGCCCAACCGGGTGCACATCACCACATCCTGCTGCCAGATCAACTGCGGGGGGCAGGGCGACATCGCCATCAACGTCCAGCATACGAAGCCGCCCAAGATCAACCACGACCTGGTGGCCAATGTCTGCGAGCGTCCTTCCGTGGTGGCGCGGTGCCCGGTGGCGGCGATCCGTCCCGCCATGGTGAACGGCAAGCCCAGCCTGGAGGTGGACGAAAAGAAATGCATCTGCTGCGGCGCCTGCTACCCGCCGTGCCCGCCGATGCAGATCAACGACCCCGAGCATTCCAAGCTGGCGATCTGGGTGGGCGGCAACCATTCCAACGCCCGCAGCAAGCCGAGCTTCCAGAAACTGGTCGCCGGCGGGGTGCCCAACAATCCCCCGCGATGGCCCGAGGCCACGGCGATCGTCAAGAAGATCCTCAAGGCCTACCAGAACGACGCCAAGGACTGGGAGCGGATGAACGACTGGATCGACCGCATCGGCTGGCCGCGCTTTTTCGAACTGACCGGCCTGCCGTTCACGAAGTACCATATCGACAACTGGCGCGGCTCCCGCAAGAGCCTGAACTCCTCCACCTACATCCGGCTGTAGGCTGCGACATGAAATTTGCCGTGGTGGTCAACGAGGGGCCGTATACGCACCAGGCCAGCGACACCGCCTTCCAGTTCGTTAAGGCGGCGCTGGACGGCGGTCACGAGGTGATGCGCGTCTTTTTCTACCATGACGGGGTCAACAACGGAACCCGTCTGACGACCCCTCCCCAGGATGACCGCAACATCGTCAACCGGTGGGCGGAACTGGGATCGCAGCACGAGCTCGACCTGGTGGTATGCGTGGCCGCGGCCCAGCGCCGGGGCATCGTCGACCCCGACGAGCAGAAGCGCAACAGCAAGGACGCCAACAACATCGCCGACGGTTTCCGTATTTCAGGACTGGGACAACTCATCGAGGCCGGGATACAGGCGGATCGCCTGGTGTCCTTCGGCGACTGATCCGAACACGCAGACATGTCAGAACCAGACAGCCAGGCGGGTGGAACCGTCAAGAAATTCCTGTACATCAACCGTCGCGCACCCCACGGTTCGAACTATGCCCAGGAAGGGCTTGAAGTGGCGTTGATCGGTGCCGCCTTCGATCAGGACGTGGCCATGGCCTTTCTGGACGACGGCGTGTTCCAGCTGAAGAGCAACCAGGACACCGCGGAAATCGGCACCAAGAACTTCAGCGCCACCTACCGGGCGCTTGGGGACTATGACGTCAAGAAGGTGTATGTCGAGAGGGAGTCCCTGGAAAGTCGCGGAATCGGCGAGGACGAGCTCATGCCCCTGGTCTACGAGGACGAGGACGACGACTGGGAAGAGAAGCCGCTGATCAGCGTGGTCGGCGAGGCGGAACTGCGCGAAATCATCGACCAGGCCGACGTGATACTGAACTTTTGACCATGAGCGCGATACTGCATACCGTGAACAAGTCGCCGTTCGAGAAGAACAGTCTCGCGACCTGCCTGCGACTGTCCCTGCCGGGCAGCCACATCCTGCTGATCGAGGACGGTGTCTACGCCGCCATCCGGGGCGGGTCCATGTCCGATGACCTGAAAAGGGCCATGTCGGACCGCACCGTCTCCGTCCTCGGCCCCGACCTCAGGGCCCGGGGCATCACTGAGGACGGCCTCGTCGAGGGCATGGGCGTGGTGGGCTATGACGGCTTCGTTCGCCTGGCCGCGGAATCCTCCAAGGTGCAGTCCTGGATGTGACCGAAGGAACAACCATCAATCCCATTCCATTCATTGTGGAGTCATACAAATGAGTATCGAAATAGAAGGCAAATCCTACGAAACCGACGAAGAGGGCTACCTCGCCAACCTGAGCGACTGGAACCATGAACTGGCCGAAGCCATGGCCCGGATGGACGGTTGTGATCTCACCGAGAATCACTGGGAGGTGGTGAACTTCCTCAGGGAATACTACGAGGAATACCAGATTGCGCCGGCGGTCCGGGTGCTGACCAAGGCCATTGGCAAGCGCCTTGGCAAGGACAAGGGCAACAGCAAGTACCTCTACGAGCTTTTCCCCTACGGCCCGGCGAAACAGGCCTGCAAGTACGCCGGTCTGCCGAAACCGACCGGCTGCGTGTAGGCTTGCAGGGCGATCCGCGCCGCGCTGAGTCCCGGGAACGGAAATGTCGATCCTGACGACGGTTGTTGCCGGACTTTTCTACCTCGCCACCGCGACACTCCTCGTTGGACTGACGCGCAAGGTCGTACAGTATGCGCGCACCCCGGCACCGCTGAAGATTCCCACCACGCCCGCACCGGTCACGCGCACGGGCGTGGTGCTGCGCATGGTCAGGGAAGTGGTGCTGTTCGAAAGCCTGTTCAAATCCAGCAAGTGGACCTGGCTGTTCGGGTGGCTCTTCCATTTCGGCCTGTTCGTCGTGCTTTTGCGGCATCTGCGCTATTTCACCGAACCGGTCTGGGGCTGGGTGGCCCTGGTCCAGTCCGCGGGAATCTATGCCGGCTACGCCATGGTGATCGGTCTCGCCGGCCTCTGGGCCCGTCGGGTCCTGGTGGACCGCGTGCGGTACATCTCGGCCCCTTCCGACCACCTGATGCTGGCGCTGCTGGTGGGAATCGGCGGTTCCGGCCTGCTGATGAAATACGTCTGGCACACCGACGTGGTGGCGCTCAAGGCCTTCGTGCTCGGGCTGCTCCGGCTCGACCTTTCCCCGCTGCCCGCCGACCCGCTGCTGGTGATCCACCTGCTGCTGGTGGCCTGCCTGATGTTCATCTTTCCCGTCAGCAAGCTCCTGCATGCCCCGGGCGTGTTCTTCAGCCCGACCCGCAATCAGGTGGACAATCCCAGGGAAAGGCGGCACGTGACGGGAGGGGCCTGATGGCGGTCAAGGCCGAATTCGACATCCCGGTCATCACCAACGTGCCGCGGACTCCGGCGCTCAGGGAAGGTGCCATGGCGCACAGCAGGCCATTCGTCGCCAAGCCGGACCACCAGGAACCGCTCGGCTTTCCCGGAGAACTGGTGGAGGACTGGCATGACCGGGCCATTGGCAAGATGGGCGAACTGCTGGGCAGTTACCGTTCATTGCAGGTGTTCATGGACGCCTGCGTGAAATGCGGTGCCTGCACCGACAAGTGTCACTACTATCTCGGCACCGCGGACCCCAAGAACATGCCGGTCGCCAGGCAGGACCTGATGCGCAAGGTCTACCGGCGCTATTTCACCTGGGCCGGCAAGTATTTTCCCTGGCTGGTCGGCGCTGCGGACCTCACCGAGGAGGTCCTCGAGGAGTGGTACGCTTACTATCACCAGTGCTCCGAATGCCGCCGCTGTTCGGTCTACTGCCCCTACGGAATCGACACCGCCGAAATCACCATGGCGGGGCGGGAAATACTCGACAGTGTCGGGATGGGGCAGAAATACTCCAATGAGATCATCGGCAAGGTCTTCAAGATCGGCAACAACCTGGGGCTGCCGGAGCCCGCGCTCGCCGATACGCTGGAGGGCCTCGAGGAGGAGGTCAAGGAGGAAACCGACGTGGACGTGCGTTTCCCCCTGGACGAACAGGGCGCCGATGTCCTCCTGGTCACGCCGTCGGCGGATTTCTTCGCCGAGCCCCATGTGGACGGCCTGATCGGTTATGCCAAGATCTTCCATCAGGCCGGCATCCGCTGGACCCTGAGCTCGCATGCCTCCGAGGCGGCCAATTTCGGCCTTTTCATCGGCAGCCAGGGCAACATGCAGCGGGTGGCCCTGCGCATCCGCGAGGCGGCGATCGAACTCGGCGTCAAGCGCATCATCGTGGGCGAATGCGGCCATGCCTGGCGGGTGGCCTACAGCTACTGGAACACCCTGATCGGCCCGTTTGACTTCCTCGATCCGGATTACCCGGCACCGCAGCACATCTGCGAGGCCACCTATGATCTGATCCGGCAGGGCGCACTCCGGTTCAACAAGGAGAACAACGACGACAAGGTGGTCACGTTCCATGATTCCTGCAACGTGTCCCGCGGCTCGCGCATGGGCAGCATGCCCGGCGGCCAGTTCATCATCCCGCGGGAGGTCATCAAGGCCTGCTGCAACCATTTCGTGGACATGCGCCAGGAAACGATCCATGAGGGCACGTTCTGCTGCGGCGGGGGCGGCGGACTGCTGACCGACGACCTGCTGGAACTGCGCGTCAAGGGGGCCCTGCCCCGGGTGCAGTCGCTGGGTGAGGTGATCGAGGAGTACGGTGTGACGCACATGGCGGCGATGTGCGCCATCTGCAAGAGCCAGTTCACCAAGGTGCTGCCCTACTACGGCATGGGCATGGACATGGTCGTCAGCGTGCATCACCTCGTGGGTGATGCGCTCGAACTGGGGACGGATGGATGATCCGGGCCCGGCGAACAGATTCATCTTCGCGGGCGCCCCGGCACCCGTGAAACCGACTATCGGAGAATACGCAATGTCTGTAAACAACAAGCAGCAGCCGGAACAGAATCTGACGTTCCGTGCGTTCAAGGATGGAGAGCACAAGTGGGACGACTGGCAGGAGGCCATCTTCAGCGCGGACCATTCGCACAAGTGTCCGACCTATGTCCATCGTACGCCGCCCTGCCAGGGCAGTTGTCCGTCCGGTGAGGACATCCGCGGCTGGCTGCAGATCGTCCGCGGCATCGAGAAGCCGCCCGCGGACATGGAATGGGAGGAATACGCCTTTCGCCGCAGCACCGACGCCAATCCCTTCCCGTCCATGATGGGGCGGGTCTGCCCGGCCCCCTGCGAGGACGGATGCAACCGCAATGACGTGGAGGATTTCGTGGGGATCAACGCGGTGGAGCAGTTCATCGGCGACAACGCCTTCGACAGGAAGTACACCTTCGAGACACCGGAACTGGGCGAAAAGCGGGTCGCCATCATCGGCGGCGGTCCCGCCGGTCTCGCAGCGGCCTACCAGCTCCGCCGCAAGGGTCACGGCTCCACCATTTTCGAGGAGCATGACCAGCTGGGCGGCATGATGCGCTACGGCATCCCCGGGTACCGGACCCCCAGGGACTACCTGGACCACGAGATCCAGCGCATCCTGGACATGGGCGGCATCGAGGTGCGTACCGGCGTCCGGGTCGGATCCGATGTCACCGTCGGGGAACTCGACGAAGGGTTTGACGCCGTGATCTGGTGCATCGGCTGCCAGACCGGCCGGCCCCTGCCGGTTCCGGGCTCCGACGCCCCCAACTGCGTCAGCGGGGTCAAGTTCCTGGAGGCCTTCAACCAGGGCAAGTTGCAGGCCGCAACCGACCGGGTGGTGTGCGTGGGCGGCGGCGATACCTCCATCGACGTGGTTTCGGTGGCCCGCCGGCTCGGCAGGATCAAGAACATCAACAAGTCCCACCGGCCCGAGGCTGTCATCGGCGGCTACGTGGCCCATGACTCGGCCTATGCCGCCATGCGCGAGGGCGCCAATGTGACCCTGACTTCGCTGTTTCCCCGGGAAAACATGACCGCGGCGGACCACGAGGTGGAGGATGCGCTGCACGAGGGCGTCGACATCCGATACGGCGTGATTCCGGTGGAAGTGCTCAAGAACGGCGAGGGCCGGGCCACGGCATTGCGCATGGCCGAATGCCGGATCGAGGAAGACGGCCGCCCGGTGCCCGTGGAGGGCACCGAGTTCGATATCGAATGCGATCTCATCGTCTCCGCGATCGGGCAGGGCGGTGACCTCGACGGGCTCGAGGAACTGGACAACGGCCGCGGACTCATCGATGCGGACAAGTTCTACCAGCACCCGGAGCGCAAGGGCCACTTTGTCGCCGGTGACATTATCCGACCGCACCTGCTGACCACCGCCATCGGGCAGGCGTCCATCGCCGCCGACAGCGTCGACTATTACCTGCGCAATGACGAGATGGTGAAGCGGCCGAAGGTGGATGTGCACCATTTCAGCCTGATGCAGAAACTGCGCGAGGCCAACCTGGAGCCGGAGGGCTACAACCACCAGCCCGCCTGGGGGACCAACGACGCCGGCTTCGCGATTCACAACTACGAGGACCGCAGCGCCCACGAGGTGATTCCGACCAGCGAACTGTTTCTCGGGCACTTTGCCTACACGCCGCGCAACATGCGCCAGAGTGACGGCCCCGGCGCGGAGGAAGTGCTCGGGCACTTCGAGGAGCGCCATATCGGCTTCGATGCGGAAACCGCCCGCCAGGAAGCGGATCGCTGCATGAGTTGCGGGATGTGCTTCGAGTGCGACAATTGCGTGATCTACTGTCCCCAGGATGCGGTTTTCCGGGTGAAGAAGGACCAGTCCACCACCGGCCGCTACGTCGATACGGACTACACCCGCTGCATCGGGTGCCATATCTGCGCCGATGTCTGCCCGACCGGCTATATCGACATGGGAATGGGGGAATAGGGGCCCGGTACCATGGGACTGGACAGGCTTGTTCCCTTCGTGGCACTGTTCCTGGCACTGGTCTCGCCGGCCGCGTCGGCGGACCCGCCGGAACTGCCCCGCGGCAAGGGTGACGCCTGTGTGGCTCCCACCGACGAGATGCGCAGGGATCACATGGATTTTCTCCTGCACCAGCGCGATCTGACCGTACACGAGGGAATCCGCACCCCGCGGTTCAGCCTGGTGGAATGCGTGGACTGCCACGTACAGCGCAATTCCGAGGGCGGATTCATTCCGGTGGACGCCCCGGAACAGTTCTGCGAGATCTGCCACACCTATGCCAGCGTCAAGATGGACTGTTTCGGCTGCCATGCCACCACGCCCGACAGCGCGTCCGCGGACGCCAACACGGCGGCATCCGTCGTGCCCACCGGTGACGTCCTCGGCGTGATGTCCTACCGGGTGGCGCCTGTACCGGAGGGAGGGGGGACTGGTGCCGACTGACCGGAAACGCCCGGATGACGCCTTGAACCCGGACCGCCGCCGGTTGCTCGCCGGCGCCGCGGGCATGGCGGCCATGGGAGGGGGATTCAGCATCATCCGGCTGGCCCTGGCCAAGAATGACGACGAGGCGGTCAGCAGCCTGACCCGCTGGGGGCTGTTGATCGATACCGCCAAGTGCAGCAGCGGATGCGATGCCTGCGTCAGCGCCTGCAACGACGAACACAATCTGCATGGATTCGGCCGTCCGATGACGGATCCGCAGTGGATCCGCAAGCTGGACCTGGTGGACGAGCATACCGGCCACGAATCCTCCCTGCCCATGCTGTGCCAGCATTGCGAACATCCGCCCTGCGTGGACGTCTGTCCCACGGGGGCGTCCTTCCGCCGTGACGACGGTATCGTGCTGGTGGACAAGCATACCTGCATCGGCTGCCGCTACTGTGTCATGGCCTGCCCCTACAAGGCGCGTTCCTTCGTCCACGAGGCGCTGTCCAACCAGAAGTCCTATTCACCCAGGGGGAAGGGCACGGTGGAGAGCTGTACGCTGTGCGTCCACCGCGTGGACAGCGACAGGACGCCGGCCTGCGTGGAAGCCTGCCAGTCTGACGGCGGCAGGGCGATGGTTTTCGGCGACCTGAATGACGAATCCGGGGCGCTCGCGGGCGCACTGCGGGATCAACCGAGCAGCCAGGTGCGCCGGGATCTCGACCTGAACACCGGCGTGCGTTACCGCAACCTGTAACCGGCCCGCGCAGACATGCAGCAGACCAGCCATTACCGCACCCTGGGCACCCGAAGCACGACTTACTGGCTGACCCTGCTGGGGATGCTGTGCCTGGTGGCGGCGGGTTATCTTGCGGCTCACCGCATGGACGTGGAGGGACACTGGATCACCGGGATGAACAACCAGGTGGTCTGGGGCCTGCCCCATGTCTTTGCTGTCCTGCTGATCCTTGCGGCATCCGGTGCGCTGAATGTGGCCTCGATGAGCTCGCTGTTCGAACGCAAGGAGTACAGTCCCTGGGCGCGGCTCTCCGGATTGCTGGCCATCTGCCTGCTGGTGGGCGGCCTGATCGTTCTGGTGCTCGATCTCGGCCGCCCGGACCGGCTGATCGTGGCCATGACCTACTACAACTTCAAGTCCATCTTCGCCTGGAACATCTTCCTCTACACCGGTTTCATACTGGTGGTGATGGTCTATCTGTGGACCCTGTTCGAGCGTTCCCTGGCGGATCACGTGCGCCGTGCCGGCCTGCTGGCCTTTGTCTGGCGCTTTGTGCTGACCAGCGGCACCGGGGGGATTTTCGGATTTCTCGTGGCCCGGCAGTTCTATGACGCGTCGATGATCATCCCGGTATTCATCGTGCTGTCCCTCATCCTCGGGACGGCGGCGTTCATCATCATCAGCATGGTCCTCGGCCGATGGTACGAGGACAGTCCGGACGCAACCCTCCTGCGGAAGCTTGCGCGGCTGATGGGCATTTTCATCGCCACGGAGCTGTTCCTCGTGGCTGCCTTCCATCTGACCAACCTGTATGCCACGGAACACCATGGCGTGGAACACTTCATGCTCGTCGGCGGCGGAATCTACACCGTCCTGTTCTGGCTGGGCCAGGTGGTTGTGGGCGGTCTGCTGCCCCTTGCCATGGTCTTCCTTTGCGGGCGGGACCGGTTTCCGAAAACGGCCCTGGCTGCCGCCGTTCTCGCCCTCTTCGGCGGCTTCTGCCAGCTCTATGTCACCATCATCGGCGGGCAGGCCTATCCACTCGTGATGTTCCCGGGGAAGCGCGTCGCAAGTTCTTTCCACGATGGTGAGGTGGCCCTCTACAACCCCTCGATGCCGGAGTGGCTGCTGGGCGTCGGCGGAATGGCCCTTGCCGTGGTGATGGTGCTTCTGCTGGTCAGGGTGCTTCCGTTCCTTCCCGACTATCGCCGCTCCCGTACCGCGGCCTGACTGTCCGTCCCGGCATGGCCCGCCTGCTGATCTCGGCGACCCGTAAATCCTCGGGCAAGACCACGTTCACGCTGGGGGTTCTGGTGGCCCTGTCCCGGCGCGGCCTGGCGGTCCAGCCTTTCAAGAAGGGGCCGGATTACATCGATCCCCTGTGGCTCGGCGCGGCGGCTGGCCGTGACTGCCTCAACCTCGATTTCAACACCATGGAGGCCGACGAGATCCTGGGCCTGTTCGGCCGCTACGGCGCCGGTGCGTCGCTCTCGGTGGTGGAGGGAACCAAGGGGCTTTATGACGGCATCGATCCCGAAGGCAGTGACAGCAATGCGGCCCTGGCCAGGCTGCTGTCGGCGCCGGTGCTCCTGGTGATTGACGTGGAGGGGATGACCCGGGGGGTGGCGCCGCTGATCAACGGCTACCGGTCCTTCGATGCGGGCATTGAATTCGCCGGCGTGGTGCTGAACAACTACAGCGGCAGCCGTCACCTCGGCAAGCTGCGGGCCGCGGTGGAGACCTATACCGATCTCCGGGTCGCCGGCGCCATCCCCCGCTGTGAGGACGTGCGCATCACCGAGCGCCACCTCGGGCTGACGACCCGGTCGGAGACCGGGGGTTCGGACGGGATGCTGGACAGGCTGGGTCGGCTCGTGGCCGATTGCGTCGACCTCGACCCGCTCCTGGACAGGGCCCGGGAGGCGCCCGCACTGGAGTTTCCGGAACAGTCCGGGGAACCGGCCCCGGCAGGGAGCGGACTCCGCATCGGCATCGCCCGGGACAGCGCGTTCTGCTTCTACTATCCTGACGACCTCGATGAAATGCGGCGCCAGGGCGCGGAACTGTTTTTCTTCGATACGCTGTCCGACAGCAGGCTGCCCGAGGTGGATGCGCTGATGATCGGCGGCGGATTTCCGGAAACCCACGCCTTCGCGCTTGAGCACAATGGGGAGCTGCGTGCAGCCATCAGGCGGTTCATCGCCGGCGGCGGGCCTGTCTACGCTGAATGCGGCGGCCTCATGTACCTCACCCGGGCTCTAACCTGGCAGGGCAGGCGCCATGCCATGGTCGGCGCCATCCCGGCCGAAGTCGCCATGGAAGAGCGGCCCGTGGGGCGTGGATATGTCGTCCTCGAGCGGACCGGCCGGCATCCCTGGATGACCGGTGGCACTTTCAGGGCGCATGAATTCCACTACTCCAGGATTGTGGGTCTGGCCGATGCGTTTTCGTTCGGTTTGCGGGTCCGCCGCGGTCATGGGATCGACGGCACCCATGACGGACTGGTCATGGGCAATCTGTTCGCCACCTACGCCCACCAGCGCCACACCCGGCAGAACCCCTGGGTGACGTCGTTTCTCGGCAGCGTGGCACGGTTGGTGGACGGTTCTGAAATGGTAGAGCCCGCAGGGGGGCAGACAGCATGATCAATATCAGTGAAAACGCCGCCAGGCAGATCAAGGAATCGATGAAGGATTCCGACAGCGAGGGCATGGCGCTGCGCGTGGCGGCGAGGCGGCTGCCGGACGGCACCCTCGACTACGCCATGGGATTCGACCACTCGGACCACAATGACAGTCACGCCCGGAGCAACGGCATCGATATCGTGGTGGGCCCCACCAGTACCGAGCTGTTGCGCAACGCCGATCTCGACTACGTGCAGATGGAGGATGGGGAGTACCGCTTCATCTTCTTGAATCCCAATGACCCGGCCCACGGCAGGCAGACGGACCCGGGCAGTGAGGAGGGTGGTGACGGAGAGAGCCGCTAGAAAATCCCCTGCAATACCGTTATAGTGCAGTTCCGGTTTTCCTAATATTCCATTCTTGGACCAGCCGCAAAGCAATCAGTCCGAATCCTGCGCCACGTCTGAGGAGCCACGCTGCCTGATCACGCCGGAGTCGCGATGGTACCGCCCCGGGCAGGGCTTCACCTGCCGCCAGATCATGCTGCCGCTTCTGGTGGTCTGCGCACTCCTGCTGGTGATGATCGCCGTGCAGGGAATTGTCCTTTACCGTTCCGGCGGGCAGAACCTGCTGGAATGGGGTTTTTTCCTCACGCCCGTGGTGATGCTGGCCCTGGTGGTCAAGTCGATCCTGTTCGTCAGGCGTTCGCTGATCAATCCCCTGTCCCACATCCGGTTCTGGGTTTCCCGGGTCCGGGAAGGCGACCTTTCGGCGCGCATGCCGAGACTCGACAACGGGGAGTTCAACGAGCTCGCCGGCGACATCAACGGTGTTGCGGATGTGGTGCAATCGCTGCATGACGACCTGGAGGCCCAGGTGCATGCCCATACGCAGAACCTGAAGCGGAAGGCGCAGGCCCTGGAACTGCTCTACGAGGCAGTCACATCGGTGAATACGGCCTACGAGGTGGATGATCTCCTTTCCCGGTTTCTGCGCAGGCTGGGCGATGTTTTCGACGCCGATGCGGCGGTTCTCAGGGTGCTGGACAATTCCCGCCTGAGCCTCAGGGACAGCTACGGGCTTGATCGTGAAAGCCGGTTCCTGGAGCAGGATGTGCCCATCCGCTTCGTATGGCGGAACAACCTGTTCGGCAGGGGCTCCATCGAGGTCCGCTCGGAGACCATTGCCGAGACCCTGGATTCGGGTGCGCCGGAGGGGGGCCCGGTACGCCAGATCGTGTCGGTGCCGCTCCAGTACCGTGGTTCCATTCTCGGCAGTTACCAGCTGTTCATCCGTTCCGATGCCGATTTCAACGACGAAACCCGGGAACTGCTTGCCGGCATCGGCCAGCACCTGGGCGTGGCCCTGGAGCAGTCGCGCCTCGACCAGGAATCCGGCAAGCTGATGCTGGTGGAGGAACGCGCCCGTCTTGCCAACGAACTCCACGATTCCCTGGCCCAGACCCTGGCAAGCCTCCGGTTCCAGGTCCGGGTGCTCGACGAAACCCTGCACCAGGGCGAGGAACGCGTGACCTGGGAGGAGCTGGAGAAGCTCGAGCGCAAGGTGGAGGAGGCCAATCATGAGCTGCGTTCCCTGATTGCGCAGTTCCGCGCCCCCCTGAAGTCCCACGGTGTGGTCCTGACGGTGGAAAAACTGATCCGCAAGTTCCGCTCGGACACGGGCGCCCTGGTGTTCTTCCAGAACGAGTGGGACGAGGATTACCTGAGTGCGGAAATGCGCAACGACGTGGTCAGGATCGTCCAGGAGGCGCTGAACAACATCAAGAAGCACGCCGATGCGGATACCGTGAGGGTTTTCCTGCGGCATCACGGAAACTGCCACCGGGTCGTGGTGGAGGATGACGGCGTTGGATATGATGAATCCGCGTTGTCCGCCGGCGGGCCGGGCGAGCACATCGGTCGGCAGATCATGGCGGAGCGCGCGGAAAATCTCGGCGCCATGCTGCGGCTCGAGTCCGAGCCGGGCGAAGGCAGCTGCGTGATACTGGAATTCGATTACTCCCAGGATACGGACGCCCGCGATGACCCGGGCGATGCCTCCGAACAACCGCGGCCGGTGGCTGCGACTGCATGACAGGCAGATGAAAGTCGTACTGATTGATGACCACGCCCTGTTCCGGGAGGGCCTTGAGACGTTGCTGAGGCGGCGTGGCGTTGAGGTTACATCCTGTTCCAACGGCAACGAGGGCGTGGAGGCGACCATGTCAATCCAGCCGGACGTTGTCATGGTGGACCTCAGGATGCCGGAAGTCACGGGCATCCAGACACTGAAACAGCTGCGGGAACTGAACAAGGAAATCCCGGTGCTGATCCTGACCACCAGTGATGATACCGCGGATCTCAAGGAGTGCATGCGGCATGACGCCAGCGGCTATCTGATGAAGGACATGGATCCCGACGATCTCGTGCTTGCACTGCGCAAGGTCATCCAGGGGGAGATGGTCGTTGCCCCGGAGCTGGCGGGAAAACTTGCGATGATCATCAAGAACCGCGACGAGGATCTGGACGAGGAGGACAAGTCCATTTTCTCCAGCCTTTCTCCCAGGGAAATGGAGATCCTCAGCCATCTCACCGAGGGGCAGAGCAACAAGGTGATCGCCCGGCATCTGGGCATCTCCGACGGCACCGTCAAGCTGCACGTGAAATCCATCCTGAAGAAGCTCGGGCTGCATTCCCGGGTGGAGGCGGCGGTCCTGGCGGCCAACGAGAGACTGTTTGCGAACAAGCGCTAGCCTTCCTGCCCCGGTGCTGCCGCCGAATCCGAATCATGTCCGGACCGAACTCTGAAATGGACAGCGTGGACCGCGCGAGCGGGATTGCCGCGTTCGAAGCGAAGAATTTCGCCCAGGCGCTGGCACTGCTCGGTCCCATCGCGGAGCGGGGGGACGCCGACTCCCAGTACCGGCTGGCCATCATGTACCAGAACGGGCTTGGGGTCGTGCGCAACGAGCTGCTGGCCATGAAATGGATGGTCGCAGCGGCGAACCAGGGTCTCGGCCTGGCGCAGCACGGCCTTGGGTTCATGTACATGGAAGGGGACTGTGTGGGCCGGAACGCCGCCAAGGCGGTGGAATGGTTCACCCGCGCGGCCGAACAGGGCATGGAGGGCTCCTGCGCCACCCTTGGCATGATGTACGAGAGTGGAAACGGCGTGGAGAAGGATGCCGAGAAGGCGCGGGAGTGGTATCGCCGGGCAGGCTTCTCCGACGGGGAGATGACGTTGGCCTGACGCCCCTTCGGGGGGCGGGTGCGGCTATTTCGAGGGCAGCAGGTCGGACGCCGTGCACTTGACGGCATGCCACCAGCCCATGCCGTCGTACAGGTAGTACTGCATCTTCATGGTCATCGCGCCGCCGGCGATGATGGACAGGAGCGCCAGCACCGAGCCCGGTGCCAGGGTGGACATGCCGGTGATCCCCTGGCCGATGGTGCAGCCCAGGGAGAGCACGCCGCCGAATCCCATCAGCACCCCGCCGTACAGGTGGTTCACCAGGTCTGACCGGTCATGGAAGACTTCCGTGCGCAGGGTTCCGGTCAGCAGGCTGTAGAGGAACGAACCCGCAATGGTGCCAAGCACCAGTACGATGCCGAAACTGATGGTGGAGCCCGTATAGGTCATCAGGTAGGCGAGGGTGTTGCCCACCGGATTGATGAAACTGACGCCTTCCACCGGGGTGGGTTCGAAATCGTCGTACCCGAGGACGCCGGTGATGAACCAGGCGGCCACGATCACCAGCCCCACACCGACCCCTGCCAGCAGATTGTCGAACTCGGTGCGTACCTTGCGGTCACGCAGGGCATAGAGCACGATGCCGCCTCCCACCAGGGCGGTCAGGACAATGCCGATCACTGTCTTGCTGATCCCTGTTGCGGTACCGATGAGTTCATCGAATCCCTGGCTGGCGAAGCCCCGTTCGGCCAGGTCGACGGTGGTGGGCCCGGTGATTTCGAGGCGCACCAGGGCCAGCAGTCCGCGCAGGGTCATGTAGGCAGTCACGGCAAGGACGAGCAAGAGGACCAGGGACTTGAGATTCCCGGATCCCACCCGGACCAGGGTTCTTTGTCCGCATCCCGAGCCGATGGTCATGCCGATGCCGAAGAGGAAGCCGCCGAACATGTAGCCGAACCAGGAGAAGGCGGTGCCGTGGTAGATCGTGCCGCTCAGATCGACCTGGCCGGTCAGGTAAAGCGACTGGGTGCCGATAATGGCAATCCCCATGGCCAGAAGCCATACCCTGAACCGGGTGCGCGAACCCATGTTGATCCAGTCGCTGATGGCCCCCATGGTGCAGAAGTGGGTCCGGTTCGCGATGGCGCCGAATGCCATGGCCACAAGGAACCCGTACAGGGCAATCAGCTGGTAATGCTCGAACTCCATTGCCCGGTCACCTCCCGCTCATGGAATTGCGGCCGCGCGGAATCCGCCACCGTCCCGCAGACCGCCCGGTGGCAACGGGATTCGATGGGATCTAGGGTTCACGGCCTTGGGGAGATCAGGCTTTCCTGAGCAGGAAATGAAACTCGCTGCCGACTTCCGTGGAGTCCAGCAGTTCATTGCCGGTCTGGTTGGCGAAGGCCGCGAAATCCTTCACCGAACCCGGATCGGTGGCCATGATTTTCAGAACCGTTCCCGCTTCCATGCCGTTGAGCGCCTTCTTGGCCCGCAGGATGGGCAGGGGGCAGTTGAGATTGCGGGCGTCGAGTTCGTGATCGGGAGTCGTCATGAGTCTTATACCTTGTTTCCTGGTGATTGAGCGGGAATGCTGCAGTGTCGGCACGGCCGACATTTCCGCTTGTGCCGATACGCGGATGCCCGCCTCCTTCTGCAGCAACTGCCGGAAATTTTATTGCCACTTGACCGATCAGGGCGATATCCCCCGGGGATAATGACGTCCCTCCGACCATACCCACTTTGGAAGATGGAAATGTAGCGGAAAACCGATTCGGCTGCTTGCCAAAGTCAAATTATACATGGCAATATATACGGAAATTCTATATAACATATTTCTAATATAAGTAAAACCCGCCTGTCGGGACGGTTTGTTCCCGGCAGGCTGTGAGGAGTGATCAACATGTCCCAATTCAATCGCCGTACCCTGCTGAAGGTCTTTGGTTTTGCCGCCACGGGCTCCCTGGTCCCGAAATCCCTGGAAAGATTCATCGCCCGCGCCGAGGCCGAGGGACTTGACGGCCTGTACAGCCTCCCCATGCAGGGCAATGCGCGGATCCTGCACATGACAGACATTCATGCGCAGCTTCTGCCGGTCTATTTCCGTGAGCCCAACGTGAACCTGGGTGTTGGCTCGGCCAAGGGGAGACTGCCCCACCTGGTGGGGAGGGCGCTTCTGGAGAGTACCGGCATCAGCGAGAATTCCATCGAGGCATATGCCTACACCAACCTCGATTTCGAGAGGGGCGCCCGGGAGTTTGGCCGCATGGGGGGATTCGCCCACCTGAAGACCCTGCTCGACATGCTGAGGGAGCAGGCCGGCGGTACGGAGAACACCCTGACCATGGACGGCGGAGACCTGTGGCAGGGTTCGGGCACGTCGCTTTGGACGCGGGGCCGGGACATGGTGGACGCCTCCAACATGCTCGGCGTGGACATCATGACCGGCCATTGGGAATTCACCTATCACGAGGAGGAACTGCTGACCAACGTGCAGCGGTTCAACGGCGAGTTCATCTGCCAGAACGTGCGGGTCAAGGAAACCAGCCTGTTCGAGGACGCCTATTTCGAGATGGTGGAGAAGTTCGGCGGACTCGGCCTGTACGACGAGGATGCGGGCATGGCGTTCAAACCCTACACCATGCGGGAGATCGGCGGACGCCGTCTGGCCGTCATCGGGCAGGCGTTTCCGCGCACCGCCAATGCCAACCCCCAGGGATTCATCCCGGACTGGTCGTTCGGCATTCGCGAGGAGGACATGATCTCGCTGGTGGAAACCATTCAGTCGGACGAGAGCCCCGATGCCATCATCGTGCTGTCCCACAACGGAATGGACGTTGACATCAAGATGGCCGGCCGGGTACCCGGCATCGATGCCATCTTCGGCGGACATACCCATGACGGTATTCCGGCCCCGGTGGAGGTGACCCGCCCGGACGGCGGCCTTTGTATGGTCACCAACGCGGGCTCGAACGGCAAGTTCGTCGGTGTGATGGACCTGGACATCGGGGAGGGGGGCGTCAGCGGCATGCGGTATCACATGATGCCGGTATTCGAGAACCTGCTGGCTCCGGATCCCGAAATGGCGGCGTTCATCCGGGATTTGCGCAACACGGTCTATGACGGGAACGTGATGGAATCCCGGTCGCCGGATCACCAGGCCCATCCCGACCGCATCGGCAAGACCTACGAGGAGATTCTGCGGGAGAAGCTCGCCATCGCCGACCGCGCACTGTACCGCCGGGGCAACTTCATGGGGACCTGGGACCAGCTGATCTGTGATGCGCTCAAGCACGAGTACGATGCCCAGGTCACCCTGTCTCCCGGGTTCCGGTGGGGTACCAGCGTGCTGCCCGGGGACTGGATCACCATGGAAGACGTGATGACACAGACCAGCATGACCTACGGGGAGACCTATCTCCAGGAGATGACCGGCAAGACCCTGATGGAGATTCTCGAGGGAGTGGCCGACAACCTGTTCGACCCGGACCCCTACCTGCAGTCAGGCGGCGACATGGTGCGGGTCGGGGGCATGGACTACACCATCGATCCGTCCAAGCCACTGCTGGAACGGATCACCGACGCCAGGCTGGATTCCGGGGAGTCCATCGAGCCGGACAAGACCTACCGTGTCGCCGGCTGGGCGGTGGTCGGGCCCCATCCGGACGGCCGCCTGATCTGGGACATCGTGCGGGATTACCTGCTGAGCCAGCGGGGCCAGGACAACCGGATCGTCATCGCCAAGATGAATCACCCCACGCTGGTCGGGGTGGGGGACAACCCCGGCCTGGCGGATTACGAAGGCAAGGTCGTCTAGTCGCCCCGGGCGGGTGGCGAATGGTTCCCCTTTCCCGGGCCGCAATAGAGACCGTACAGGGTCTGGATCACCGCCTTGGCCTCCTCGCTGTCCAGCGAATAGAACACATGCTGGGCCACCTTGCGGGTCTTGACGAGACCGTCCGCGCGCAACCGGGCCAGGTGCTGGGACAGCGGGGACTGACCGAGGTCGATGTGCTGGCTGATTTCCGAGACGGACATCTCGCGCTCCGCCAGCATGCAGAGGATCATGAGCCGGTGATCGTTGGCCAGGTTCTTCAGGAGTTCCGATGCGGCGCAGGCCGCCTGGCGCATCACCGCCAGGCTGGGTTTGCCGATCGGCTGTGCAGTCTCACCGGCAACGGGTTCTGCTCGGGTTGTCATGAATGTTGTGGTCGTACTGTCGCCGGGCTGAACGGTCATATTTTCTGGCATGGCCGGATGCAGGTACTTGGCAACCAGCTGTAGTGAATATACTATAAGGGATATTTATCCTATCTTCAAAGGATTACTTTGTTGAAAATATATTAAACTAATTAGGGCAAGTTGTATATCGGATAAAATTAAATTAGTATCAGCTTGTGAATATTCCGTGAAAGGGATTTCGCCCCCCAAACCAATTATTGCAAACACCATAATTCTGGAGGTCGGTACTCGCATGATCAAGAAAACCTCTTTTTTCGCACTTCTGGCTTCGTTCCTGATGTTGTTGCCGGGAACCCATGCCACAGTCAGCGCAGATGAGGCGATGGTCGCCAAGGGCAAGCAGGTTGCCCTGGACCGTCGGAAAGGCAACTGCCTTGCCTGTCACATGATGGACAACGGCCCGTTGCCCGGGAACCAGGGCCCGCCCCTGCTGGCGATGAAGGCCAGGTTTCCCGACCGTGCCAAGCTGAGGGAGCAGGTTGCCAATCCCCTGGCATTCAATCCCCTGTCCATCATGCCGCCCTTCGGACTGCACAACATCGTCACTGATGAAGAGATTGACGCCATCGTGGAGTACCTGTACACACTTTGAATCAAACACACCAACGGTAGTACTATGAACAGAAGAGATTTCAACAAGACTCTGATGTTG
The DNA here is from genome assembly GCA_022827325.1 of Gammaproteobacteria bacterium. Lineage (GTDB taxonomy): Bacteria > Pseudomonadota > Gammaproteobacteria > Arenicellales > Poriferihabitantaceae > VYFG01. The sequence goes on from JAJDTE010000101.1 coordinate 26,925, forward strand.
CTGACCGGTGCCAGTGCCGGGGCAACCATGAGCACGATTCCGCTGAGGGCCCTGGCCGCATGGCCGACCGACGCGTTTCGTGCAGACAACATCGAGGATGCGGTCACCGCGATCTTCGGCACCGCCGAAGCCGAGGCCACGGACGCCATCCAGATGAAGGGGCCCGATATTGCCGAGAACGGCGCCGTGGTCCCCATTTCGGTGACTTCATCCGTCGAAGGAACCGATAGCATCGTCCTTTTGGTAGCCGAAAACCCGTCCCCCATGGTCGCCACCTTTGATGGCGCCACGGCGGCCAGCACGCGGATCAAGATGGGCAAGTCCTCTCCCCTGGTCGCGTATGTGCGTGCGGGCGGCAAGCTCTACACGGCAACCAGCAAAGAAATCAAGGTCACCATCGGTGGCTGCGGCGGTTAAGCGAGGAGACAATCATGGCAATCAAATGTAAAGCGAAAGCAAGTGGTGGCGCGGTCGAGGTCAAGATGCTGATGAAGCATTCCATGGAGACCGGACTTCGCAAGGACAGCAAGACCGGCGAACTGATCCCGGCGCACCACATCACCGAGGTGTCCTGCATGCACAACGGCAACGAGATCTTCCGTTGCAACATGGGTCCCGCGATCTCGAAGAACCCCTACCTGGCCTTTACCGTATCCGGACCGGCCGCGGGGGACAAGCTGATGATCAGTGCGGTGGACAACAAGGGTGAAACCGATTCCGGAGAAGCCACGATCAAGTAGGCCGGAAACCCTGTTTCTGCCGGACCCAACCAGATAGAGAAACAAAAGTCACCAACTGGAGCACAATATGAGAATGTTCTTGGTAGCCCTGGCGGCGGCGTCGATGGCGATTGGCGGGATGGCTGCACATGCCGACCCCGAATCGGACCAGATGGCCTTCCAGAAGTACTTCACCACCAAATTTCCGAGCGTGCCGAGGGATGATTTCAAAAACGGAATCTACTCCATCGACAAGGTCTCCCGCGAGGAATGGATGGAAATCGAGGAATTTCCTCCCTACGAGCTGGCCATTGATGCCGGCAGGGCACAGTTCGAGAAGCCCTTCGCGAATGGCAAAAGCTATTCGGACTGCTTCGAGAACGACGGCGCGGTGCGCGGGCAGTACCCTTACTGGGATGCCGAGCGCAAGGAAGTGATCACGATGGAACTGGCGATCAACGAATGCCGCGAGGCAAACGGCGAGAAGCCGCTCAAGTACCAGAAGGGCAAGATCGCGGAACTTTCCGCGTACATGTCATACGTGTCCCGCGGCCAGAAGGTGAACGTGGAGATTCCCACGGACGATCCGGACGCGCTGGCGGCCTATGCCCGCGGCAAGGAATTCTACTACCGCAAACGCGGCCAGTTGAATTTCGCCTGCATCGACTGTCACGGCTCCGGTTCCGGGAACAGGGTGCGGTCCGAAATGCTGAGCCCGGCATACGGCCATCCCACCGGCTGGCCGGTGTACCGTTCCAAGTGGGGCGCCATCGGAACCCTGCACCGTCGCTTCGGTGGCTGCAACCGCCAGGTGCGTGCGGCATCCTTCAAGCCTCAGGGGCGGGAATACCGCGAGCTCGAGTTTTTCCTCACCTACATGAGCAACGGCCTTGAGTTCAACGGCCCCAGCGCACGCAGATAAGGAGAATAGACATGCTGAAAAAACTGATTTCACTGCCCATCGCGGCCGCGTTCCTGATGTCATTTGCTGCCGTATCGAGCAGTGACGATTTCAATGCCGCCTGGGAAGCCGCGGATGCCAAGCGTAAGGAGGCCGCTGCCGTCGGCTACGAATGGCGCGACACCAAGAAGTTCCTGAAAAAGGCGAAAACGGAACACGAGGCCGGCAATACCGAGGCGGCGATGAAGCTGGTTGCCAAGGCGCACGAGGAGGCCGAGGATGCCATCGCCCAGCAGGCCCGCGAAGCCGACCTGTGGGCCAGCCGGGTTCTCAAGTAGGTTTCATCCCGGCTGTGGATTCGTGAACCACCAATCACGAACACGGGAAACTGCAACGGGCGGGCGCTGCAAATTGCAGCGCCCGCCTTTTCTTGCATAGAATGGACCGTCTGCCGGCCGTGCCATGATGGACAAGATCGACAACTGGAAGGCTGCCACCGAATCCGCCCGCCAGGGGCGCAAGCCCCTGGTGATCATGATCGACCAGGAGGACTGTCCATACTGCCGGATCGTGGAAGGGGAGTTCTTCTCGGCCATTCTTGCGGGCGGCGAATTCGACGGCAAGGTGGTGTTCGGCAAGATCTCCCTGGACGCCGGCGAATTCATCACGCTGCCCGATGGCAACCGGGTCTCAACCCGGGATTTCCTGCAGCCGTTCTTCACTGCCGGCCTGACGCCAACGGTGATCTTCCTGGATCCGGACGGCAACGAACTGGTGGAACGGATGGTCGGCCTGTCCACACCGGATTTCTACGGCTTTTATCTTGAGCGGTCCATCCGCAAGGCACGCGCGCTGCTGAACGGCTGAACGCCGGGAACGGTCCCCGAAGATGATGGGTCGTACGCCATTGACGACCCGGTGACGAAAGGGCCATGTCAAGAAGAATGATCCGGGCAGGCCCCCTGGTCCTGCCCTTGCTTCTTTTCCCGTTGCTGTGGGGAGCCGCCGCGCTGGCCGCCTCCGACCTTTCGAGCCATCCATCCCCCTACCTGCGAAGTCACGCCGATGATCCCGTGAAGTGGCGTTCACCGGAGTCGGCATCCATCGAAGAGGCGCGTGCCCGGAACATGCCTTTTCTCGTCTCGAGCGGCTACCAGTCCTGTTACTGGTGCTATCGCTTCAAGCAGGACACGCTCATGGATGCGGATCTTGCCGAAGTGATCAACGGCTCGTTTGCCCCGGTGCTGCTGGACCGGGAAATGCACACCCAGGATGACCGCGCGCTGCAGGCGTTCATGCGGGACTTCGTGGGCATCGGCGGATGGCCGGCCACGGCAGTCGTGACGCCGGACGGTGTGCCGGTCATGGCCTGGACCTTTGTCACCGCCCCGGAGCTCGCATCGGCCCTGGAGACGTTCTCAAGGGCGTGGGAGGAAAACCCCGCTGCGGCGCGGAGCCTCCTGGTTCCCCGGCATCCCGCTGCCGGAGAGGACGCCCGCAGCGGGACCGGTTCGTCTGACCTCGGCGAGTTGCTGCAGGGCTTTCTCGAGCAGGCGGGCAGGGTATCGGACGCACGCTTCGGAGGGTTCGGCACCGATTCGAAGTATCCCTTCGCGCCGCAGCTCCTGGCGCTTCTGGACCTCCACCAGCTCAACCCCAGCGATTCCATGGCGGCATTTCTCCGTCACAGTCTCGATTCCATGATTGCAGGTGACCTGGTGGACCCGGTGGAGGGCGGCGTCTTCCGGTATACGGAAAACCGTGACTGGACGGGGCCGCATTTCGAGCAGATGCTCTACACCCAGGCCCTGGTGGCCCGCCTCCTGTTCCGTGCGGCGATGACCCTGGAAAGACCCGGGTACGGCGAGGTGGCGGAGGGGATTCTCGATAACATGCTGGCGCGTTTTGCCGCTGGTGGTGGCTGGTTCGTTTCGTCGCTATCCGCCACGGGGCAGGGCGGCGTCAACGGCGAATACTATCTTGCAGCGCAGCGGGACCTGGAAGTCCTGCTGGGCGAGTCATGGCGCCAACAGGTGGAAATCAGGCAGCAGGCGGGTAACCGCCTGCTCGTGGCGCCGGTCGGACTCGTGGCCGGGGTCACCAGGCAGGCGCTGGTCTCCCTGCGGCGCCGGGAGACCCTTGAACGGGACGGGAAGCTGCTCCTGTCATGGAATGGCCTGGCGTTGTCAGCACTCAGCCACGGCGCCCCCAGGGAACCGGACTACCTGCAGGCAGCCGGTCTTCTCGCGGATGCGATCATGAAGGCAACCGGGAGCCCCCATCCCGGACTGCTCGCGGGGGTTGATGCAAGGGCGGCGCCGGCGGATCTGGACACCCTGGTCCATGCGGCGGCTGGGTTGTTCGACTGGTGGCAGGTATCCGGCGATCCCGCGGCGATCAGCCGGGTCGGACAGTTGCTGGAACTTTCAGTGGAGCGGTTTTTTCGGGAAGACGGGTGGACCAGGGCGCTCACGTACCTGTTCGCGGGCGACGACAGGACCCTGTTCATCGCCGACGGCCAGCTGCCGTCCCCCACCGCGGAGTGGCTGCGTCTCGCGGGCGGCCTGAAAGCCGTCGGGATTCCGCTCGGCCCGGGAACCGGTAAGGTGTTCGCCCGGATGACCGGGCACTGGCCGCCCGGATTGATGCAGTCGGCATTTTTTCATCCCACGCTGGTCAGCGCACTGGTCACGGGACGGTTTCTTGGCATACACTGAACCGATGAGTACCGAGATCGCCCTGCTCAAGGCAATTTTCCGGCGCGGACCGGCATCCCTGGAGGAAGAGCCGCTGCTTCCCTTCTACGCCTGGATGCTGGTGAGCGGGCTGGTTCTGTTCGGTGCCTTCCTGCTTTGGCGATTCGGCTACTTCTCCCTGGTGCTGGATGCCGACCGGACCTGGCTTTCGGTGGTCATCATGGTGTTGTTCGTCATCGTGGCCGGGATGCTCGGCAAGGCGGCCTGGCGGCTCTCCCGGCTCCGACAGGCACTGGCGTCCCTGGCCGCCCGGGGGCCTGCGGTCACCCTGGCGGGCGGGAGCGAGGACCGCGAAATCGCGGAGCATTTCTCCCTGCTTGTGCGGGAGGGCGGCAACGGAATGGGTGAGGCGCTGCACGCGCGCCTGGTGGAACGGGTGCACCGGGGCCATCACCTTGGCTGGTTCGCCGCCGACATGCTGATCCGCATCGGCCTGATCGGAACCGTCATCGGGTTCATCATGATGCTGGGCACGGCATACCAGCTGCGCCAGGATGACATCGCCGGTCTCAAGGTTCTTCTGGGCACCATGGGGGAGGGGATGCAGGTGGCCCTCTATACCACCTTGAGCGGGATCAGCGGATCGCTCCTGCTCAGTGTCTATTGCAAGATCCTGGACCGGTATGCGGACGACCTGGTGGCCGAAATCATCCGCCTGGCCGCGAAGGATTCGGAGAGATCCCATGAACAGTCTCTACCGGGGCAGGAATAGATTCACCCTGAACGCGGATCCGTTCATCGATCTGCTGTTCAACTGCCTGCTCGGGTTTTCCTTTCTCTACCTGATCACGCTTTTGTACATCAACCCGGAAGACAAGCTGGCCAATGTGGAAAAGCAGGCGGAATACATCATTACCGCCAACTGGCCGGATAACCTGGCCGACGATATCGATCTCTGGGTCAAGGGACCCGACGGAAGGACGGCATCCTACCTGAACAAGGAGGCGGGCTGGCTGCACCTGGACCGCGATGATCGCGGCGAGGTCAACGACATCATCATCATCGACGGGCAGGAAAAGATCTATCCCGTCAACCAGGAAATCATCACGGTGCGCAAGATGCATCCCGGGGAATACATCGTGAATGTGTATTTCTACAACGCGGTATCCGACGTGCCGGTGCCCGTGGATGTTCGTATCGACAGGGTGAATCCCAGGTTCAGGACCGTGTTCCAGGATGACGTGGAGCTGCTGGGTGTGGACCACGAACTCACGGCGATCCGCTTCACCATCGACGAGGACGGCGACGTCGGCCAGTTCAGTACGCTGCCTGCGACCCTGACGCCCTATGCGCTGGAACACATGCCTTCATGGACAAACTAGCGATCAGCATCGGCTACATCGTACCGCTGGTGCTCGTCGCCTGGATCTGGCTCAGCCGGCGTTTCGAGCCCCGGTTCCGGATCGCCGCGCTTGTCTTCCTGCCGCTGGTCTACGGGGCCCAGTGGTATGGCGTGGAGAGCCTGGAGGGCTGGCCGACCCGCAATGTCATGCCCGAGTCGTTCGAGCTGTTGAGTTCGGACATACGCGAACCAGACCTGTCACGGGAGGAACGGGGTGCCATCGCGCTTTGGGTGCGGGAGAAGGGGGACAGGCGCCCCCGGGCCTACCTGTTGCCCTATGACCGTAAACTCCACGAAATGCTTCATGCGGCCCGCCAGCGCATGCAGCAGGGAATCCGGCAGGTCGGCAGGGTCGGGGGCCGGGAGAAGGCGGGAAATGGCGCCGGTATCGGCAACGCCCTGGAACTCACCATCGAGAACGCCCCGCCCATTGTACTGCCGCCCAAGTACTGATACGTTTTATCCGGCGTGTGAACCCATCCGTATTGATCAAATCAGATATTGAACGCAACAGGAACGGTATCCATGACAGAGCAACCGAACATTGATTTCCCCCACGCACCCCATGGCTGGTCTCCGGAATCGGCCATTGACGCCGCCGCCGAGGCCGGGCTGACGCTCACCCGGGATCACTGGGAGGCCATCGCCGGCCTGCAGGACTACTTCTCCCGGCACGAGTTCGGCAAGCGCCGGGAACTGACGGACGCGCTGGACGAGAAGTTTCATCACAAGGGCGGAATGAAATTCCTCTACCAGCTGTTCCCCGGCGGGCCGGTGGCGCAGGGCTGCGTAATCGCCGGGCTCACCCCGCCGCCCGGCAGTATCGACAAGTCATTCGGCAGCGTGGTCTGAATCGGGGTTCTTCTCCGGTACCGGGGCCGATGGCTCGAACCAGTTCAGCGTCCCGTGCAACGTCACCACGGTACCGATGATGAGAAGCGTCGGCGGATGCACGTTCTGCCGTTCCAGTAATCCCGGGAGAGTGGCAATGGTTGCACAGTGCACCTTCTGGGACGGCATGGTTCCCTGTTCGATGAGCGCCGCCGGCATGTCGGGGTCCATGCCCGCGGCCACCAGTTCCCCGGCAATGACCGGCAGCCCCTTGAGGCCCATGTAGATCACCACGGTCTGCCCCGGCTGCACGAGCTGGTCCCAGGGAAGATCCACGCTGCCGTCCCTGAGTTGTCCGGTCACGAAGCGTACGGACTGGGCGTGGTCCCGGTGGGTCAGGGGAATGCCGCTGTAACTGGCACACCCTGCTGCCGCGGTGACGCCGGGGACCACCTGGAACGGGATCCGGTGACGGGCGAGGAGTTCGATCTCCTCCCCGCCGCGGCCGAAAATGAATGGATCCCCCCCTTTCAGCCGCGCAACCCGCCGTCCGGAGCGGGCGTACTCCACCAGCAGGCGGTTGATGTTCCGTTGGGGCACGGCGTGACGGTCCCTTTGCTTGCCCACGTAGACCATTTCCGCTTCGGGGTTGATCTGATCGAGTATGCGGTCCGATACCAGCCGATCGTAGAGCACCACTTCCGACTGCTGGAGCAGGCGCCAGGCGCGAAAGGTGAGCAGGTCCGGGTCGCCGGGGCCGGCACCGATCAGGTATGCCTCTCCCCCGGGGCTGTCGCCGGGTGCTTTCTCCAGCTCCCGTTCAAGCAGCGACTCCGCCAGGCCGGGATTGCCGGAAAAAACGCTTTCGGCCACGTTGCCGGTGAGGGCCCGTTCCCAGAACCGCTTGCGGTCCTCGGGATTCGCGAACTTCTCCCGGACCGCGTGACGGTATTTGCCCACCAGTCCTGCAAGGTATCCGTACCCCGCCGGGATCAGGGCATCGATCCGGTCCCCCAGCAGCTTCGCGAGCAGCGGCGAGGCGCTGCCGCTGGAGACCGCAACCGTCAGGGGCTCGCGGTGAATGATGCTGGGAAAAGCGATGTCCGATTGTCTGGCGTCGGTCACCACGTTGACCGGTATGTTCCGTTCACGGGCCATGGATGCGACAGCGTTGTTGACCCCGGAATCATCCGTGGCCGCCACCACCAGGACATGGCCTTCGGTCCGATCGTCGGGCTGCCATGGGCGTGCGACAATCCGGCCGCCGGCTGCCTCGATCCTGACCCTGAGCGCCGGATCGATGTCCGGAGCGATGATATCCACTACGGCGCCGGCCCTGAGCATGGCCCTTGCCCGTCTGGCCGCGATCCGCCCGCCGCCCACCAGCAGGCAGCGGCGGTTCCTGACATCGAAAAAGAGCGGAAGATGATTCATCAACCCGTTGATTAATCTCGCAAAGCAATCGCAAAATCTGACGAGCAGTGTATACCACCGGCCATGGTCACCATATCACGCCATGGGGATATGGCGCGAGACGCGTCCTATCTATAATCGTTCCTTCCGCAGGACCGTATCGAGGCCGGCCCTGCGGGTCCGGCCGCCTCGCCTACTGAGCCCAACGCAACATGCGACCATCCCATATCAGTATTATCCTGGATCATGAACTTGCCGGTGCGGGCAGCGGTGAGCATACGCCGGTGATGCTCTGGGGACCGCCCGGAATCGGCAAGTCCGACCTGGTCCGGCAGGCGGGTGTGCGCCACCGGGTTCCCGTGGTGGACATCCGTCTTTCGCAGATGGAGCCGAGCGACCTGCGGGGCATCCCGTTCCGGACGGGGGAGCATGTCGAATGGGCCGTACCGTCGATGCTGCCCGACGAGGTGCGTCACGGTGCCTCGGGGTTCCTCTTTCTGGACGAACTGACCTCCGCCGTGCCCAGCGTTTCCGCCGCGGCATACCAGCTGATCCTGGACCGGCGGCTTGGGGACTACCGGGTCCCCCCGGGCTGGGCTATCGTGGCCGCGGGCAATCGGCAGGGTGACCGCGGCATCAGCTACACCATGCCATCTCCGCTGGCGAACCGGTTTTCCCACTACGAGATCGGAGTCGATGTCGAGGACTGGGCTGCCTGGGCCTACACCCACGGGATCGACGAGCGTGTGATCGGATTCGTGCGGTTCCGCCCGGACAGGCTGTTCCATTTCGACCCGGCGGACAATCCGAGGGCCTTCCCCACGCCGCGCAGCTGGGAATTCGTGCACCGGGCGCTCCGGAAATACGACCGCAACCCGGCGGTGATCGGCCCCGCGATCGAGGGATGTGTCGGGCAGGGCGCGGCAGTGGAGTTCCAGGCATTCCTGGCAAGCCGCGAGGCGTTGCCCGACATCGACCGCATCCTTGCCGGGGAACGGCCGGCGCCGCCGGAGGAACTTGACCTTCAGTATGCCCTGGCCTGCGCACTCATCAGCCGCGCGGCCGGGCCGGCAGATACTGCAGCACCGCCTGGGGAGATCTGCGGGCGGATACTCGCCTACGCCGTCACCCTGCCGCAACGCGAGATAGCGATCATGCTGGTTTCCGACCTCGTCAGGGTGGCTGGTGACCAGGTGATGGAACTGCCGGAGTTCGCGCCCTGGGCGGATACGGTTGCGGACATCCTGCTGTATGCCTGAGCGCGAAAGGGGCCCGGATACCGAGGCCGGGGAGCGGGCCCGGGAAAAGCTGGCGGCTGCCAGGGCCCGGCTGGTCCTGGAACGTCCGTTTATCGGCACCCTGTTGCTGCACCTGCCCATGGTGCCGGGGGAAGGCCGCTGCCGCACTCTCCAGACCGATGCCCGGCGGATTCTTTACGATTCCCGTTACGTGCTGGCCCTCAGGCCCGGTGAACTGCTGTTCGTCCTGTCCAGGGCGGCGCTGTATTGTGCATTCGGATACTTCACCCGCCGGGGACACCGGATCCGCCACCGCTGGAATCTCGCCTGCGAACTGAGCATCAACGGGATTCTCACGGCGGAGGGGCTCGAGCCACCGCCCGGAGCCCTGGTCCTTGATGCGTACCGCGGCATGGCTGCCGAGGAAATCTATCCGATGCTGGATGACAGTCCGTTCCGATCGGGGGAGGCTTCGTCCGGGGAGGCGGGCGCCGATGGCGGCGGCGGCGAAGACGAAGGCGGGAATACGGCGCTCCGGAGCCCTGGCGATCGCGGGGAATTCCGGCCGCCGGAGGAACGGTACGGGGAAGATTCAGGGATTTTCCGGGAACCGGATGTCCGGGGCGCGGCCCCCGGTTCGTCGAATTCTGGCGGTGCGGCAGACCTGGCCCGGGCCTGGCGGCAGCGGACCGCTTCCGCATTGCTGCAGACCGGCTCATCCGGACAGCTAAGCGGCTTGCTCGAGCGCCAGGTGGAATCGAGCCTGGACGGCAGGGTGGACTGGCGTGCGCTGCTGGCGCGTTTCCTGACGGACAGCGCAAGGGAGAACTATCGCTGGACCCGGCCGAGTACCCGTCGGGGGCCTCCCGGGATTTTTCCCGGGCTGCGCAGCGACGCGGTGAACATGGCTGTGTCGCTCGATGTCAGCGGGTCGATCGGAGACCGGCAGCTTGATGAGGTGGTGACCAAGGTGGGTGCCATCAAGGACCAGATCCGGGCCAGGGTGACCCTGTACGCCTGCGATGCCGCCTTGGTAGACGACTACCCGGTGGTGTATGAACCCTGGGAGCCCCTGGTCAGTGCGACCAGGATCCGCGGAGGCGGCTCGACGGATTTCAGGCCCGTATTCGACCATCTGGACCGGCAGGATACCTGGCCCGATGTGCTGGTCTGGTTCACCGACGGTCTTGGTCGGATGCCCGCTGCGGAACCCCGCTACCCTGTCATCTGGCTGATCAAGGGCGGCGCGCGCGTGCCCTGGGGAACACGTGTCCAGTACTGAAGGGCGGATCCGCGGCCGTGGCGCGGAGCGGCAACTCAGCGCCCAGGACAAGTTGAGGCTCGGTGTCCTGGCGACCCGGAACGTCCGCGCAATCCGGATCGACGAGGCGGCGGCCAGCCTTTCGGCCCTGACGGACGCCGGAGAGGCGCGTATTCCGCTGGACCCGGGGCCCGATCCAAACCGCTATTTCCGCGCCCTCAGGGAGCATCTTTCGGAACTCTTCCTCAACCTGCCGGGGGGGTACCCGGCACATATCGGCCGCTGGACCCGGATGGATTCCCTGCACAGGGACCCCGCGCGGCTGCTGTTGCTGGGGGACCCGGAGGCAGTGGTGGCCGTGGCTTTCGCCGATACGCTGGACGCACGGGTGGCGGCCGATGTCTGGTGGTGCAGCCAGAGCGTGGAGATCGCACTGGCCCTGTTGCGGCATCCGGGGGCCGCGGACTGGCCCGTGGGCCAGGAACTGGCCCGGTTCATGCTGGAGCACCTGCCGTTCGAGGAGGACGCGGCCACCGTGGCTGGGGCGCTCGGCAGGATCCTGCAGCCCGGCCTGGTCAGCGGCGACAGTGCGGCGGATCTGTGGCGGCGGGGACGCCGGCGTCACCCGTGGCGGGCCGGCTTTTTCCTGGGGCATCCCGCACTCTATCCCGACACCCGGGGCGAGCATCCTGAATACCGGGCCCTCGTGAAACGGTTGTCCGGGCACGGTATGGACCGGAATCCCGTTGCGCTGCTGTTGCTCGAATTTCTCGGGGAGCCCGGAAGAAATGTCCTCGCGGCGCTGGTCGGCGCCCTGGACAATCCCCGCGAGCAGGAGGTGGTGACCCTGGTGTTCCGCCGGGTACAGGATGTTTTCCGGTGGCCCGGTCCGGTCCAGGAAAGACCCCGTGAATCCGCAGTCGCCTGGTCTTTGGCCGACGACCTGCTGGCACGGGAAGAGGGGCATGCCAAGGTCATCCGGCCCTTGCTGGGAGAAAGCCAGTGGGATGGCCTGCGGTCGCTCGCGTTCCTGTGCCTGGTCGGCGAGGAGATGCTTGCACCGGTATTCGGCGGCAATACCTTCAGCGGCTCCGTGATGCTGCGCCACCTCGGGCCGGTGCTGGCGGATGTCCGCACTGCGGCCGGGGCAGTGCTGGACTTTCCGGTGTCCTGAGCGGATGCCGGGGGATGGCCCGAGTTGCAGGGGCACCGAGGGTAGAGTATATTAGCTTGTATTGATATAACGGTCCACCACCGGGTGAGGAGTTCCCATGAAGTTCTTTTCCCTTTCTCTGACGGCTGTCATCGCCGTTTTCCTGGCCTTAACCCCGCAGCGCGGCACGGCAGTGGATACCAGCATTCTGGCCGAAAGTCCGGAGAGTTTCTTCCACGTTTCCTTCGGTGATCTGCAGGAGGAACTGGAAATCATCCAGGACGAGGACAAGTCCGGCCTGCTGGTGATGTTCGAGACCAAAGACTGCCCCTGGTGCGTGCGGATGAAGCATTCCGTGCTGAACAGGCAGGCGGTACAGGACTTTTACCAAGAGAATTTCCGGATTCTCATCATGGACGCAGAGGGTGATGTCCTGATTACGGATTTTGACGGAAACGACGTCACGACCAGGGAATTTTCCCTGAAGGCCATGCGCGTCAGGGCGACCCCCGTATTTGCGTTCTTCGACGACGAGGGGGAGTTGATCGCCCGCTACACCGGTGCTCTTAAGAATGCACATGATTTCCTGCTCCTTGGTCGATACGTCGTGGACGGACATTACAAGAGCATCCGCTTCAGCAAGTTTCGCCGGGAAAACCAGTCGAGCTGACCGGATGCCGGACTGAGGGCTGCTCGCCCCCCACGACCACTGACAAGACCCAATGGGCCTCCTGTTTCTCGCACCCCGGGTCATAGCCTCCCGGGTGATTGCCGTTGTATGCGTCTGGATGTGTGTGGTGTGGGGTGCCGTAGCAGCGGAAACCCAGGGTGACACGGAACCGTTCCCGCGCACCCTCACACTGGGACAGGCCCTGTCGATGCTGGACGACAGCGACCCGGCATTGCGGTTGGGCGAGTCCCGCCTGGCGACGAACCGGGCCGACCGGGTGCGGCTGGATGACCGCAACGCCCTGTCCGCATCTCTCCGGCTCGACCTGCGCGCCGCCGACCGGATTGCCACGGACGGGCACGATTTCACCAATGAAAGCAGGGCCATCCTGACCCTGGACAAGCCGCTGACACGCTTCGGCACGGACCGGGCCCTGTATGAATCCCTGGAAACCGGTGCGAAGGCCATTTCCGTCCGCCAGGAGCGGAACCGGTCGGAGGCGAGGCACGAGGCGCTCCGCGCGTTTTTCGGGGTGATCCTGGCCGACTACGCCTATGCGGCACAGGACGAGGTCATGACGCTTGCGTTCCTGACATTCAAGAACAAGCGCGACCGGATGGAGTTATACAACGAGGTGGCGGCCGTGGAGGTCCATCGCCTGGAAGCGGTGTACCTGGACGAATTTGCCGAGCGTACCCGCCTCCGTCTTGAACGAAGGGCCAGCCGGCTGCGCCTGGCTGTGGCCCTGAACCGGGCCGACGCCTACCCTGACCGGGTGGTGGAGCCGGACCTTTCCGGATACGGCAGGGAAACGCCGGACTACGAAGAGGTACTGGCCAGGGTGCTTGAAAGCAGCGCGGCTATGCGCATTGCCAGGCTTGAGACGGAAGCGGCGCGCAGGCGCCTGGAGGGGCTCTCGGCGGGCGCCGGGCCGGTGCTGGGTACCCGTTTCGAGGCCGCGGAATACCGTTACCGGGTGCCTTCCACCCGGGACCAGTTCCGGGCATCCGTCTATCTCGACATTCCCCTGGGCGGGGCCAAGAAACGGCGGGGGGAAATCCGGGCGGCTGCGGCCAGGGTGCTGGAGTTGGAAGCCCGGGAGGCGACCCTTGAACATGATCTGCGGGTGGAGGTCCTGCGCCTGGTTCAGCGACTGGCCTATCTGGATACGGAACTCAGGGCCGCCGAGGCGGAGCTCCTGTTCAGCGAGCTGGATCTCGACAGGGTGCGCCTTCTGTACGAAATGGAGGTCCGGGCGAGGATCGGAACCGCTAATTCCGCGGTGGCGGCCGCCATCAGCCGACTGGCCCATGCACGCTATGAGCGTGCCCTGGTATGGGACAGGCTGGACATCCTGATGAACAACGAACCGGTGCAGTTCCCATGAACGATCTACGACAAATACATGCCGACAGGAACACGGGCGGGACCCCGAGGCGACATGTCGGCGGCATTGTCCCCGGCCTGGCGGGCGCCCTCATGCTCTCGCTTTCCATCGCCGCCGGCGCGGAGTCCGCGACCGGTCGGGTGGACTTTGCCGACCGGTATCATCTTGATTTCGGCGTCAGCGGAGAGGTGGCCCCGCCGGGCGTGCGCCCCGGCGACAGGGTAGAGGCGGGAGCGGTGCTGCTGCGCCTGAAGCAGGCACCGTTCCTGGCCGACCTGGAGGCCACCGCGGCCGAGATGACGTGGAAGCAGGCGCTGCTGGATGAAGCCAACCGCGCCCGGGATCGTGACAACGAACTGTACGAGGAAGGGTCACTGTCCCAGGTCGAACTGGATCTGAGCGGCATCCGTCATCTCCAGGCGGAATCGGAATATCGCCGCAGCGCTGCGAACCACGCCGCAAGCGAAAGCCGGCTTCGGCGCAGCCGCATCACCGCGCCCGTGACGGGTATCGTGCTCGAGGTCAATGCCCGGCCGGGAGACCGGGTCAATCTGGAGAGCGCCTCCCGCCCGGCCCTGGTATTCGGTTCGGCAGTCACCGTGGTCCGGGCCCGGGTGGCGCCCGGTGCGGCTGTTCCCCCGGTGGGGACGACGGTGGCATTGGTGGCCGGGGATCACGCCACGTCCGGCCGGGTGCAGTCCGTACTTCCGGCCGCCGACGGTGAAGGCCTGGAGATGGTTGTGGAGGGCGGGGACGCCCTGCCGCCCGCGGGCGGCCGCGTGGAGGTCAGCTACTGATCCGGCGGCCCGGGGCGTTCTACAGGGTGTCCAGGGCCGCGGTAAGGTTGCCGACGGCCTGGTCGATGTCCGACAGCTTGTCCAGTCCGAAAAGGCCAAGGCGGAAACTCCGGAAGTCCGGCGGTTCGTCACACATCAGCGGCACGCCCGCGGCAATCTGAAGCCCGGCGGCGGCGAACCGGCTGCCGTTCTGGATGGCCGGGTCCCCGGTGTAGGACACCACCACGCCCGGCGCCTGGAAGCCTTCCCGGGCAACGCTGGCAAATCCGCGGCCCTCGAGCAGTGTCCGTACGCGGCGCCCGAGTTCCCACTGGGCATCCCTGGCACGGTCAAAGCCGAAATCACGCACCTCCATCATGGTGTCACGAAGCACGGTCAGCGCATCCGTGGGCATGGTAGCGTGGTAGGCGTGACCGCCGCTCTCGTAGGCGCGCATGATCTCCAGCCACTTGGCGAGGTCCGCGGCAAAACTGGAACTGCGTGTGTCCACGATCCGTTCCAGTGCCCTTTCCCCGAGCATGACGATGCCGCTGCAGGGCGATGCGCTCCAGCCTTTCTGCGGGGCGCTGATGAGGATGTCGACACCGGTATCGGCCATGTCCAGCCAGACCGCCCCGGACGCGATGCAGTCGAGGACCGTCAGGCCGCCGTTTTCCCTCACCGCACCGGTGACCGCGCGCAGGTAGTCGTCCGGCAGGATCATGCCGCTGGCGGTTTCCACGTGCGGGGCAAATACCAGTTCGGGCTTTTCCCGGTGAATGGTGTTCACCACCGTCTCCAGCGGAGCCGGAGCAAACGGCGCTTCGGGCTCATCCGAAGCACGGGATGCTTTCAGCACCGTGGATGCGGCGGGAATGTTTCCGGTTTCCAGGATCTGCGTCCAGCGGTAACTGAACCAGCCGTTGCGGATCACCAGACACCTGCGGTCTTCCGCGAACTGGCGCGCCACTGCCTCCATGGCATAGGTGCCGCCTCCGGGAACCAATACCGTTGCCTCGGCCTGGTAGACATCCCTGAGCGTTGACGAGAGATCATTCATGACCTGCTGGAACCGTTCCGACATGTGATTCAGGGAGCGGTCTGTGAACACCACGGAATATTCAAGCAGACCGTCCGGGTCGATGTTGGGCAGTAATGGGGGCATGGCTGATCCGGTTATGCCGCCTGGCCGGCGGCGTTGAAGGTAGGTGATTCGGACAAGGGTTGAGTCAGCTGGCGATGTACTGCTGCAGATGATCGATCGTTTCCTGCTGTTCCTTGATGATGGACGAGATGAGATCCCCGGTGGACACCATTCCCACGACCCGGTCGCCATCCTTGACCGGCAAGTGCCGGAAGCCGTGCTTGTTCGTCAGCGCAAGGCATTCGTCAACGCTGTTCGACGGGGACGTACAGATAACTTCAGGGGTCATGATTTCGCTGACCGGCGTGTCATGGGAGGTTTTCCCCAGGAGGATCATCTTGCGGGCGTAGTCTCGCTCACTGAAAATTCCGCGCAGCTCGTCACCCTCCATGACCAGGACGCAGCCGATATCATGCACCTTCATCAATTCCAGGGCGGCACGCACCATCTGGTCGGGCCGGACACTGTGAATCACCGGCTTCTCCGACTTGGCCCTGATCAGGGTTCCTACTGTGGTCATGGTGATATCTCCAATTTTCTGGATTATTACGGTTTATGATAGCAAAAACAGTCTGCCGGGCGGTATGCGCGGGAAGACAGGCAGGTCTCATCAAAAGGTCGTGTGCGCACACCGACGGAGGAGGTTGTGCGCGGCCCGTCGGTCCATCGGCGCGTGGGATCTCCCGGCCGGTTCCGGGATCCGGTGTGTGGACCGCCAAATGAAAAGGGCGGCCGGGGCCGCCCTTGAAAGTCCGGATGTGGACGGTATCAGGGTTTCGCGGTAGTCAAACCCAGGATTTCCCAGGCCTGCATGCCGTCACGGTACCACTTGATCTTTGCTGCGGGGTAGCCGTACTTGAGCAGGGTCTTGATGCTGGCGGGGGACTGTCCGCACCACATCCCGTTGCAGAACATGACCAGGGTCTTGGCGCTGCCATAGTCGAACACCTCGCTCACCCGGTTGTTGGCGATGGCATCATCGATCTCGATGAAGTCAACGCCTTCGGCCAGGGCGACATTGAACTGTCCGGTCATGGTGTTGGTGATCACTTCCGTGGTGGCGCCCTGGGACGGGGTCAGCAGGGTCCACGGAACGTTCACCGCGCCGGGAATGGTGCCCCTGGATACCCAGTCGGGTGTCCGGGAGTCAACCAGCATGATGCTGCTGTCGCCGGCGGACATCTTCGCGGCATAGTCGAGAACCTCCACTTCACCCAGGGTTTCCACGCCCTCGGCCAGAACCATCGGCTGGATGCAGAAAGGCGGGCAGGGACGGGAGGTCTTGGCAAATGCGTCGATGACCGTGTTCTTGTTGTCCTGGTTGCGCATGACTTCCACGGACTGGCCGTTGTGCATCACGCTGACGGACATCAGGTCCGGCGTGATGCCGACCGGCTTGTTCTCTGCAAGTGCAGGGGTTGAAAGACTCGCTGCGAGCAGGGCAGGCAGCAGGATTTGATAGTGTTTCATGTCAGATTCCTCTGTATCGGTGGTTGGTTCAAATGATAACTGCGCGGGCTTCACAAGGATA
>JAJDTE010000058.1:0-9029 GCA_022827325.1 Gammaproteobacteria bacterium
GAAAAATATTCCGTTTCGTGGTAGAATGATCCCGGGAAGCGTCAATGAAATCACGAATCTTCGAATTGCGCTCCAAGGCCTTGACTGTGCAGGCGTGGGAATATATTCTTTGCGCCTGATAAATGTATTTATCGCGCACAAAAAATCGAGCCTGGATGGCATAACTTCCTGTTTTTGCTGGAATAAATTTTTCCTGTCCTTTCCATCGTCCTTGCCTCGAGCTAGCCTGAAATAATTTTCGGGGGCCGATTTCCACTGCCGAACGGGTTCGTTCCCATCCCCTGAACGGCTTCCTGAACCATCCTTGACAGCGATGCGTCAGGCCCTTTACCGGATGACCCCGATTGGGCGCCGGAAGTTCCGCGGATTGACTGACCGATAAATGTGTTGCATGGGTCCCTGACCCGGATTACGGGTCGACAAGACAACATTGGAGGGAGAGTGAGATACGGAATTCGAGCGGGAGATCAGCGCGCTCTGGATATGATGCCGGAAAGATATTTGCAGCCAGTCCGGTAGAAAAGGCTGGCAAGGACCGGCATCTTCCTTGTTTGTTTTATCGTTTGTTTTATCCAGCAAACGGGATGACCCATGCCCGGGAACAATCCCTTCAAGGGATGTGGGACGGCAGTATCCCATGACGCCGGGCCGGTGTCCGCGCGTCTGTCTGTTTCAGGAGAGTTTATCGTGCCGGGTCATCCGGGCCGATGTCGGGCGGCACCGGCCTTGGCCTCGGCGTTCCTCAGGGTCTCGCGGTACAGGATGTACAGCCCGCTGGCGATGACGATGGACGCACCGAGCAGGGTATGGCGGTCCGGGAGATCCCCCCACAGCAGGTAGCCGAGCAGGGTGGCCCAGATCAGGGCGGTGTATTCGAACGGCGAAACCAGCGCGGCCTGGGCAAGCCGGAAGGCATGGGTGAGGCAGACGATGCCGAAACTGCCGAACATGCCCGCCGCCACGAACAGAAGGAGGTCCGTGGCGGCCGGGGTCACCCACTGGATGGGCGCGATGAAGAGCCCCGTCACCGCAACGCCGGTTGCCGGCCAGAACATCAGCGCCTCGATATTCTCGGTGGACTTGAGCCGGCGCGTGGACACCATGAGCAGGGCATAGCAAAGGGCGCTCATCAGCACCACCACCGAAGCCCACTGGAACAGGCTGCTGCCGGGCCGCAGCATCACGAGGATGCCGGCAAACCCGGCCAGGATCGCCGTCCAGCGATGTCGGCCCACGGATTCACCCAGGAGCGGCACGGACAGGACCGCCACGAGGATCGGCGCGACGAACGTGAGCGCGACCGCGTCCGCCAGTTTCATTTTCGAGAGCCCCCAGAAAAAGAAGGACGTCAGTCCGAGCACGAACAGGAAGCGCAAAAGGTGAACTCCCGGGCGCCGGGTCTCAAGCCGGGAGAATCCGCCGTGCAAATGGACGATGAGCAGCAGGAACGGAAATCCGCACCAGCTTCTCATGGCAATCACCTGGAGGATCGGGTAGACGCCGGTCAGCCACTTGACGATCGCGTCCATGCAGGCAAACGAGGCGATGCCCACCACCATGAGCAGCATGCCGGCGAATGGCCGGTCGGAGGGTGGATTGACGGAAATCAATTCGACCTGCAGTCTGCTTTCGGCAGCGGATGGCCGGTCATCCGGGCACTTCGACCACGATGTTGCCGACGTGGCGCTTGTCCATGAACGCCTGCTGCGCCTCCGCGAGTTCCTGCAGCGGGAATGTACGGGCCAGGAGCGGCCGAAGGAGGCCCTGCTCGATCAGGCCGACGATCCGCTGCATCGTGCCCGCGGGCACGATGGTGGCCCCGGTCAACTGGAGGTCCCGGTAGACGAGCCGGCGCAGGTCGAACTCGACCACGGGCCCCGAGATGGCGCCGGAGGTGGAGTACCGACCGCCATGGCGCAGCGTGTTGACGAGGGCCATGAACATGGCGCCGCCCACGACGTCGAGGGCAACATCCGCTTCCCCCCCGGCGGCCGCTCGGATGGCGCTTTCGATATCCCCTTCCCGGCGGTCAATGACCGCATCGGCGCCCTGCCGGCGCAGTTCGCCGGCCTTGGCTGCCGTGGAGACGGCGATGATCCTGGCCCCGCGCAGGCGGCAAAGCTGTATCGCGGCGGTCCCGACCCCGCCGGAGGCGCCGGCGATGACCACGGTCTCGCCCGGCTTGAGCCCGGCACGGCAGATCAGGTTTTCCGCGGTGCCGTAGGCGCATGGGAAGGTGGCGAGCTCGGCATCGCTGAGCGGGCTGTCGACGGCGATGGCGTTCCTGGACGGCACCACGGCGTATTCCGCGAATCCGCCGTCCGTTTCCGAACCGAAGTAGCGTGCGTGGGCCGGGTCCGTCGGGTCCCCGTGACCGAGGAGCCAGGGATCCACCAGCACACGCTCCCCGACGCGCCCGGCGTCGACGCCCTCCCCGACCGCGCAGACGCGCCCGGCCGCATCGGCCCCCTGGATGCGCGGAAACGCCAGCCTGGCACCGCCCCAGCTGCCCGTGGCGGCGTCGGCGTCGGCATAACCCGACCGGGCGCCGGTCACGGTGATGCCGTCGGTCACCGAATCCGAATACCACGCGGTGCGGGTGTTGATGTCGGTGTTGTTGAGACCGCAGGCGCCCACCCGGATCCGCACTTCCCCCGGACCGGGCTCCGGGACCGGCCAGTCCTCGTGATACTCGAGCCTGTCCAGGCCGCCATGGCCGGTCAGGACAACCGCTTTCATTCCGGGCATGGTTTCTTTCGCCGTTTTCGGGTCAGGTCGGGAGCAGTTACGCCGGGGCTGAGGGAGGCTAGACCTCGCTCCTGATCTTCGCCCTGCGGATTTCCCAGAAGGTGCGCGCGCGGACACCGACGTCCAGGAGGGGTCTCGGCGGCAACCAGTTCGGCTCGCCCAGGCTCAGCATGTAGCCGATAAGCTCGTTGTCCGCGCCGCAGGCCATGTCCGCGGCGAGCAGTCCGCCGATGGTGCCCTTGGTGACGCCGATGGCGTTCTGGCAGACCGCCGAGTACACCCGCTCCCCCACCTTGCCGAAGCCGGGCGCGCCGTTGTGTGAAAAGCAGATATATCCGACCCAGGTGTATTCCATGCCCACATCCGGCAACATGGGGAACCGCTCGTCGAACATCGCCTTGTGCTTTCTTGCCACGGCCGCTCCGTAGGCGCGGCTCTCCCGAAGCCGGGGGTTGTAATAGATGTTCTGGCGAATGAGGATTCGGTGATCCCGGGTGTAGCGCATGGTGATGGAAGCGAACGCGTTGGCCGGCGTCACTCCCCACTCCTTCTCGCATCCCAGGGCGTCCCTTTCCGCCTCGGTCAGCTGCCTCGTCAGGCTCGCGTCGGCCGCGAACGGCAGCACCCGGTTCCGGTAGTACCCGAAATACGGTGCGAATGCGTTCACGCCGAGGATCATCCGGTCTGCGCGGATGCTGCCGTCCGGGGTGTCCAGGCGGATGCCGCCGGCCGTGTCGAGGGACGTGACCGGCGTGTTCTCGTACAGCGTGACGTTGTCCGGCAGGCTGTCCGCCAGCCCGCGTACGAGCGCTGCCGGGTTCAGCAGCCGGCAGCCCGGCGTATAGATGGCCGCCTTGAAATGAGAGGTCCCGAGCGCCCGGTCGAGGTCGGGCTTGTCCACCCAGGTGAAGGGTTCCCCCAGGTTCTCGAGTTCCCGGGCAAACGGCTCGAGGAACTCCCTGACGCCCCAGTCCGTGACCGCTGTCTGGTATTTCCCCGGCTGGCTCCAGTCACACCGGATGCCGTGCTTTTCGATCTGCTCCTCGTGGTACCCGATGGCCGCCCGGGACAGCGCCATGTACCGGTGCGCCCCCTCCAGTTCGTCCTTGTTGCTGCCGGTGACGTGGGGCAGGTCGATGGCGAATCCCGAGTTGCGCCCGGAAGCGTTCTCCCCCGCCTCGCCGGCCTCCACCAGCACGATGGCGTCACCGGGACGGTTTGCGGCCAGGCGGCGGGCCGCCGCCAGCCCGGCGTAGCCGGCGCCGACCACCACCCAGTCGGCGCGCGCCTCCCCGGAAAGCGGCGCCCTCGGCGTCCGGGGGGGCAGGATCCGGCTCCAGCCGTTGGTGGCGTCGTTGTCCGGCAGGAGGCCGACTTTCTGCATCACGCGTCCCCGCCTTGCCAGTTTGCGGGATGGATCGCGTAGTGGACCAGGGCGTCGTCCGCCTCGTAGATCAGTTCCGTGCCGGCGGGAAGCCAGATGGCGTCCCTCGGGCCCAGCACATGGACCATGCCGTCGGCGTGCAGCCTGAGTTCCCCCTCGAACACGGTCAGCACCTCGTCGTACCGGATGGTCCAGGGGATCCTGGCGCGGGTCATCCTTGCCCAGCCCGCCCCGAGCGCCGTGCCCTGGGATTCTCCGCACAGTTCGGTAACCTGGGCCATGTCGCCGTATTCGAACCTGGGCGTGAACGACAGGTCATCGAACCGCTGCAGCCGTACCGGTGCTTTCTCATTCATGGCGCGCGCATCAGTGTAAGGTGACGGGCTCCCTCCACTTATGTTCGCGACTTCCCTGTACCGGACGTCCCGGCACGGTCGGTGCCGCATGGAACGGTAAGCGGATGATACAGCAAATTCCGCGGCGTCAACCCTGACGGACGGACGCCCCGCAGGCCGTGAGCCGACCGGCCGCGCGGCGCGCTCACCGTGGTCGCATAGTTTCTCTTAATATAAGTAATAATTTATTATTTAAGATCATATAATAAATTGCACTTATATAATGACCAGCAAACTCTGATTGGTCTTTGTCCGCGGTTCTCCCTACCATCCCGGGTCCGTATTCACAGAACTTTACAAGCCAACCATTCACCTGGGGATTGATCATGGGCAAGCAACTAGATGCCGCCGAACGATACAGGGCCGGCGTGCTCGAGTACAAGCAAATGGGCTACTGGGAACCCGACTACCGGCCGAAGGACACCGACGTGATCTGCGTCTTCCGCATCACGCCGCAGGACGGGGTGGACCCGATCGAGGCCGCGGCCGCCATCGCCGGGGAATCCTCCACCGCCACCTGGACCGTGGTCTGGACCGACCGCCTCACCGCCTGCGAGAAATACCGCGCCAAGTGCTACCAGGTGGACCCGGTTCCGAACACCGGCCCGGACGCCGGCACGGACCCCCAGTATTTCGCCTACGTGGCCTACGACCTCGACCTGTTCGAGGAGGGTTCCATCGCCAACATGACCGCGTCCATCATCGGCAACATCTTCGGTTTCAAGCCCCTGAAGGCGCTGCGCCTCGAGGACATGCGCATACCGGTGGGCTACATGAAGACCTTCCAGGGCCCCGCCACCGGCATCGTGGTGGAACGCGAACGGCTGGACAAGTACGGCCGGCCGGTGCTCGGCGCCACGGTCAAGCCGAAACTGGGACTGTCCGGCCGCAACTACGGACGGGTGGTCTACGAGGCGCTGAAGGGCGGCCTCGACTTCACCAAGGATGACGAGAACATCAACAGCCAGCCGTTCATGCACTGGCGGGACCGCTACCTCTACTGCATGGAGGCGGTCAACCGGGCCCAGGCCATGACCGGCGAGGTCAAGGGGACCTATCTCAACGTCACGGCCGCCACCATGGAGGACATGTACGAGCGGGCGGAATTCGCCAGGGATCTCGGCTCGGTCATCATCATGATCGACCTGGTCATCGGCTACACCGCCATCCAGTCCATGGCCAAATGGGCGCGCAGGAACGACATGATCCTGCATCTCCACCGGGCCGGCCACTCCACCTACACCCGGCAGAAGACCCATGGCGTGGCCTTCCGTGTGATCGCCAAGTGGATGCGCATGGCGGGCGTGGACCACATTCATGCCGGCACCGTGGTCGGCAAGCTGGAAGGCGATCCCAATACCGTGGCCGGCATCTACGATGTCTGCCGCGACACCTACAACGAAAAGAACCTGCCCCACGGCATCTTCTTCGACCAGGACTGGGCATCGCTGAAACGGATGATGCCGGTGGCTTCCGGCGGCATCCACGCCGGCCAGATGCACCAGCTCATCCACTATCTCGGCGAGGACGTGGTGCTGCAGTTCGGCGGCGGCACCATCGGCCACCCCATGGGCATCGAGGCCGGCGCCAACGCCAACCGCGTGGCCCTGGAGGCCATGATCCTGGCACGCAACGAGGGGCGGGACTACCTCGCGGAAGGGCCCCGCATCCTCCAGGACGCGGCCAGGCACTGCAAGCCGCTCGAGGCGGCGCTCGACACCTGGAAGGATGTCACCTTCGACTATGCCTCCACCGACACCCCGGATTTCGTGCCGCTCGAAACCGCGACCGTGTAATCCCACGCAACCACTGAACTTGAGAGAATTTGCAAGCATGAGAGTGACACAAGGCACGTTTTCCTTCCTGCCGGACCTGACCGACGAACAGATCTCGAAGCAGGTCAAGTACATCCTCGACAACGGGTGGGCGGCGTCGGTGGAATTCACCGATGACCCCCATCCCCGCAACACCTACTGGGAGATGTGGGGGCATCCGATGTTCGACCTGAGGGACCCCGCCGGCGTGTTGCTGGAGGTCAATGCATGCCGCAAGGCCTATCCCCAGCACTACATCCGCATCAACGCCTTCGACTCCACCAACGGCGTCGAGAGCCTGAAGCTCAGCTTCATCGTCAACCGCCCCGACGAGGAACCCGGCTTCAGCCTTCACCGGACGGAGGGCCCGGGCCGCAGCATGACCTACACCACCCACTCCTACGCCGCCCAGAAACCGGCCGGGTCCCGCTATGGCTGAAGCAGTGACGGAAGGCGGGGACGATGCCATCAATCTCGCCCGGGAGTACGAGGAGTCCGGCATCGGCGGGGTCCTCGACCAGCTGGATCGGGAGCTGATAGGCCTGAGGTCGGTCAAGTCCCGGATCCGGGACATCGCCGCTCTGCTGCTCGTGGACCGGGTGCGCCAGCGTCTTGAACTGACCTCGGAAAAGCCCAGCCTGCACATGTCGTTCACCGGCAACCCGGGCACCGGGAAAACCACGGTGGCCCTTCGCATGGCGGAAATACTCCACCGTCTCGGCTATATCCGCGAGAACCACCTGGTCACCGTCACCCGGGACGACCTGGTGGGCCAGTACATCGGCCATACCGCACCAAAGACCCGGGAAGTGGTCAAGAAGGCCATGGGCGGGGTGCTGTTCATCGACGAGGCCTATTACCTCTACAAGCCGGAGAACGAGCGGGACTACGGCCAGGAGGCTATCGAGATCCTGCTCCAGATCATGGAAAACAACCGCGAGGACCTGGTGGTGGTCCTCGCGGGCTATGCCGACCGGATGGACACCTTTTTCAAAAGCAACCCCGGCATGCATTCGCGCATCGGCCATCATCTCGAGTTCCCGGACTACGACGCCGGCGAACTGATGGCGATCGCCAGGCTGATGCTGGAGCAGCAGAACTACCACCTGAGCGAATCCGGCGAACAGGCCTTCAGTGAGTACATCGACCGGAGGATGCGGCTGCCCCATTTCGCCAACGCAAGATCCATACGGAACGCACTCGACCGCGCCCGCCTGCGCCAGGCAAACCGGCTCTTCAGCGAGAAACCCACCCGGATCAGCAAGGACGACCTGATGACCATCGAGGCGGCCGAGATCCATGCCAGCCGCATCTTCACCGAGGGCAAGCCGGACCAGGACCCGGTGTGACCCCCGGGGCCGCCGGCAGGAACCCGCCGCCCGAAACCGGGCTTCCGGTCACGGAGTCGCCGCAGTTCCGGGGTGTGCTATCTTTGCCGTCCTCCGGGGGAATTCCGGGCGCATGTGTGCATCCGGGATTCCGGGCCCGTTCACCCAGACACCGCAACCGACCATGACCCTGACGCCTTCCACAATGCTGCAGCTCGGGACGAGGGCGCCCGATTTCTCACTCCCCTCCACGGATGGCGAAACCGTCAGCCTCGACGGCCAGCGCGGCGAGCGCGGCACCGTGGTGATGTTCATCTGCAATCACTGCCCCTATGTCATCCACATCGCCGATGCCCTCGCCGGGACCGCCCGCGAATACATGGCAAGGGGCATCGGCTTCGTTGCCATCAACAGCAACGACACCGAGGCGTTCCCGGCGGACAACCTGGAGAACATGGTCCGGGAAAAGGCAAGCCGCGGCTACCCGTTTCCCTATCTCCTCGACCCGTCCCAGGAAGTGGCCCGGGCCTATGACGCCGCCTGCACGCCGGACATCTACCTCTTCGACGGCGACCTTGAACTGGTGTACCGGGGCCAGTTCGACGACACCCGCCCGAACCGCATTTCCTCGGGTAACTACGATTCCTCGGACAGCAGTCCCACGGGCGGGGACCTGAAGGCCGCCATGGACTCGCTGCTGTCGGGGGAACCCGTCGCCGGGGACCAGAAACCGTCCATGGGCTGCAACATCAAGTGGAAACCCGGTAACGAACCGGGGGCATAACGCGGGCCCGGCCCGCAACCGTTAGCCGGACTTCCCGCGGACCGTCTCCGGGTCCATGCCGGGGACGGCCCCCAGGCCCGCGCCGTCGATTCCCGTCCCTGGGCCAAAATAACTACCGGCTGACGCTTAAAGGAAATTTCCCGGGTTCCACAGACGTACCACCGGCCCGGGTGCCCGATACAATCGCACCATCTCTGGCGTGCGGTGCCATGACGGACCCTTCCAATGTCCCACTGTCGATTTCACCGGTCCCGGTGTCACGGAAGGTGCCGTGACCGCCAGACGGTGCATCCCTGACCCATGCCGACACCCGCCCCTTCCTGCCCGCGGCATGCCCGGGCAAGCGCAGGTTTCCATCCGCAACGCCGGAATCGGGCTCACGCACGGGCCTGGAACATTCCGGAACTGCCGAGGTGCAGATCATGAACCGTGAAGTGTCCGCAGAAGATTTCCAGAGCCGCAGCGCGACGAACCAGGAGGAATGGGCGGTCCGGGTGGACCTGGCGGCCATGTTCCGCCTCACCCACCTGATGGGGTGGGACGACACCGTCTGGAACCACATCACCGCCCGGGTGC
>JAJDTE010000151.1:0-3226 GCA_022827325.1 Gammaproteobacteria bacterium
CCGGCGCCGGAATCGTCGAAGCGGGCGGATTCCCCCACGGTGGGGGAACTGGCGGCCCGCTGGCTGGAACAGCATGTCGAGACCCACTGCAGGCCAAAGACCGTGGAGATGTACTGGCTGATCGTGGAAAAGCACCTCCTGCCGGTGTTCGGAAAGACCCCGGCACTGTGCGTGACCCACGGGATGGTGGTGGAATTCCATCACGCGCTCCGGGGGACGCCGACGATGGCGAACCATTCGGTCCGGGTGCTGTTGCGGATCTGGAACGCGGCGGAGGTCCGCGGTGACCTGCCGGAGCGGACGAATCCCTGCCGGGAGGTGACGGGCTACCGTGAGAACCGCCGGGAGCGTTTTCTGGGCGAGGCGGAGTTCAAGCGCCTCGGAGAAGCCCTTGCCGACTGGAAAAATATTGGTGGGGTATCGATCTACTCCGTGTCGGCAATCCGGCTGCTACTGCTGACGGGCTGCCGGAAGAACGAGATCCTGGGGCTGAAGTGGAGCCGCGTGGATTTCGTGGCCGGGGAACTGAAGCTGGAAAAGACCAAGACCGGGCGGAGGACGGTGGTGCTGTCGCCGGAGGCGATCGAGGTGCTGAAGGGTATTCCCCGAATCAAGGGCAACCCTTATGTGATTCCGGGGCAGGTGGAAGGGAAGCACCTGTTCAACCTGACGGCGCCGTGGAAGGCGGTGTGCCGGATGGCGAAGCTGGAGGACATGCGGATTCACGACATCCGCCACAGTTTCGCGTCCAGGGCGCTGGCGCTGGGTGAGAGCCTGCCGGCGATCGGGAAGCTGCTGGGCCACAGCCAGGTGGAGACGACGGCCAGGTACGCGCACCTCGGGCGGGATACGGTGCGGGCGGCGGCGGTGCGGATATCGGAGAGCATCGCAATGGACATTCTGCCGGGGTATGTTCCGGCCGGAAACTCGGTCCCGGAACCGGCTTCGGCCAACTGCGGGGGATAATGCGGCATGTGAACCGGAAAGGCTGGAAATGCAGGGCAAGAAAGAAACATAATGGAGGGAGTTGATTACCCTGTCAGTGGAGCCGCATGCCGGAGGTCGTGGAGTTTGACCGGGAAGTCGAAAGAGATGTCGAGAGATTGGAACGCGAGTTCGCGGACATGCTGTGGTGCCTGGGCCTGATCGACCGGGACGGTGAAATCGTCGGGGATGTTGGAAAGAAACTGTCGGAGATTTCCGGCGATGCTGACCGGCGCCGGGCGTCGCTGGCCAGGTGTGCGGCCCGGATCATGGACACGCTGGACCGGCTGCCGGAATGACGGCGTCGCCGGCTTTTCCATCCCTGCTGCCTGCACGATGAACTCCGCCGAATCCACCGAATCCGCCGCCGATTCCGCCGCGGCCTCCGGGGTGCATGCCAGTGTGGAGAAGCTGATCAGGGAAGCGGGGTCCTGGGCGGAGAGGCTGGGGTTGGAACCGGAGGTCGTGGAATGCCACGGCTGGAAGGAGAGCGCGGGGACGGTTCTGGTCCTGTCGCACGACCCGGCACTGGACAGGCTGCTGCGGACCCGGTTCCCGCGCGTCCGGGGGAAGGAGCAGACGGACCTGTTTCTGGACACCGCCCCGGCGAGAGCCGTGATGAAACTGGCTGACGCATTGGCGGCGGGCGATGCGTCAGGGGCCCGGGAGGGACTGGCGGACCTTGACCGGCTCGATCCTGGCCACCGCCGGGGAGACAATGCGCGTACGCTGATCGACGCACTCGGGCTGCCCCCGCCCATCGACACGGGCGAGGGGCATGAGCGCCTGAAAAAAATGGAGCGGGAGTGGCGCCGGCGGCATCCGATCTGCTGGGGAGCCGCGCCCGGGATTTCCTGGTGCCGTTCTGGCGGGACATCGGCAGGGCCCTGGAGGGCGGGGAATACGATCCGGTGTACCCGACTGCCATGCTTCCCGGGCGTACCGGGAAGGCCTCGACTTGGAGGGGGTGAAGCGCTCGGTACATGCCGAACCCGAATTCGACCGGGGCCGGATCTTCTCGCCCGCCTTGCGGAGGCTTGCTGGCGGCTGAGGGACCGTGCCGGGGCCATCGAAGCCTGGTTATTGCCGGTGAAATTCACTCGGTAAAACCCGCCGGCCGGTTGTGTGATACATTTTCCACTGTATTCACACAATTCCGGAGGCACTGACCGTGGGGATCAATGAAAATCTGCTTTATGCCATCCTTGAATGGCGGGACAGCGTGGACACCTCCGGCGGCATAGCGCCGCCGGAGATGTCGGGCTGGACGCGCGACCAGGTCTGCTATCATGCGGAGTTGTGCCGCGAGCGTGGCTGGCTTCGGTCCTATAAGGGTTTCCCGAGCGGTACCGGCCGGGTTCCCGAGATACTGCAGTGCCTCGTAGGTCGGCTGACGATTTCCGGGTCCAATGAACTTCAGCGGATGCGCGCCACCCGGCAACCGGAGGTATCTGAATGACCAAAGCACCCCGTGATAATTCCCCGGAGCAGGATGCGTCGGAATGGATGAAGAACTTTTCCAGTCGTCTGCTGGACCTGACAAATACCGTCGAGCACAACTTCGCCCGGATCAGTGGAAGAACCGGAGAAATCGAAAACAAACTCATCGAGGTCAAGAGCAGGCTTGGCAGGATGGAACGCAAGCTGGACGCGATCATCGACCATTTGGGGATCGAGGTTACTGACCCGGAGTAAGATGCCCGAGATCGTCGACCAGTACGGGAACCCGGTAAACAAGTCTATCCTCCGCTAGGAGATCGCCGGGCCGACCCTCACCGGGATCCGCTCGATCCTTTCCGAGCACCCGGCCCAGGGCCTGACGCCCGGGCGGCTGGGAGCGCTGCTCCGCGAGGCCGAGACCGGCGACGCGATCCGGTACCTGGAGCTCGCGGAGGAGATGGTGGAGAAGAACCTTCACTACCTGTCCGTGCTCGGCACCAGGAAGCGCCAGGTGGCCCAGCTGGACATCAAGGTGATCCCCGTGGGTGACGACGACGAGGCGAAGGGCGACGCCGAGATCGTCCAGGAGTGGCTCGACAGCGGAACCCTGGAAGACGAGCTGGTCGAGATGCAGGACGCCCTCGGCACCGACGCGGCGGCCATGATCCCCGAGTCCATGATGCTGGAGTTCGCCCAGGTGTCCGGCAGCGGGGGCGGCAGCAGCGGCAGCCAGGCCACGGCGCACGGCTCGCTGCTGGAGTACATCGATTCCCTGATTTCCAAGGCCGTCCTGGGCCAGACC
>JAJDTE010000130.1:0-6019 GCA_022827325.1 Gammaproteobacteria bacterium
ACTTCAGGCCAAGCTGATGCAGCAGGAGCTTGTGGTCCCCATCCGGCTGGGTGTAGCGGGGCAGGATGAGATGACGTCCGTCGGCAGTGGGCAGGTGAACATCCACCATCCGGATGGTGGCGAACTTTTCCAGTATTTCCCGCGGAGTCAGGCCGGGGGCATGGGGTCTGGCAAGATTCTTCAGGGTGACCTGGAGGCAGTAGGCCATGAACGACAGGAAGATATGGGCCTCGATCCGTTGCTCCTTCTGATGGAACACCGGCCGGATGGCAAGGTCATGCTTCAATTCCTTGAATGCCTGTTCGATTTCGGTGAGCCGCATGTATTGCCGCCACAGTTCCGCCGGGTCTCCGTCGGCCATGTTGGAGCGCAGCAGGTAGCGCCCTTCCCGGTGGAAGGTCTGCCGCAGCTTCCCGCGCCGCAGGCGGCAGGTGAACGGCACCCCGGAATCACCATCCCCGATCTCCAGGTCAACGAGATGCCAGACCAGGCCGGCCTCCTTCTTCGCCGCACCGAGCTTCAGCAGCAGCTCGTCGCGGCTGTTGGTCTGGCGCCGCAGTTCCCCCAGGCGTCCCCAGAGCTTCTTCAGGCGCCGCCGGCGCATGCCCCTCTCCTTGCTGACCCGGCCCCCGCTGCGAACCAGGATGTACAACTCCCCGTCCGCCCGGTGCAGCTTCACCTCCACGTTCTCCCGGACGGCCTGCCAGGGCTGGCCGAGGAACGACCGCTCCATCCGGCTCAGCCGCCCCTTCGGCGTACCCACCAGGTAGCGGATCCCGGAAGGATCCGATCGCATCGCCTCCAGCGATTCCTCCGTCGGGATCCCACGGTCCATGATCCACACCCGCTCGGAACGGCCGTACTGATCCTCGATCCTGGCCATGAATTCCAGCAGCGTCGTCTTGTCCGAGGTGTTCCCCGGCATCACCTCGTAGGCCAGCGGAAACCCGTCCGGCGTCACGATCAGCGCAATCACCACCTGCACGCAGTCCGGGCGCTTGTCACGGCTGTAGCCGAACCGGCGCTTGTCCTCGAATGGCGGATCGCTCTCGAAGTACGTGCTCGTCAGATCGTACAGCAGCACCTCGAAACGCGCCTGGAACAGACTGCCCCAGCGGGCCCGCAGATACGAGAAGAAACCACGCCGGTGGGCCTCCAGCCGGTCCAGGACCCGGTACAGCGTGTCCCGCGGAATCACCCGGTCCAGACCCAGAAGGTCACCCATCGCGCTGTCCTCGTACCAGCGCCGGTACAGCCGCCACTCGCTGCCCGGATCAATCAGACGGTAGCACACCTGCACCTTCAGAATGTCCAGCCACCGCGTCCCCTTCCGGCTCGGCGGCAAATGCTCACCCCAGTACCCGTCCAGGTCCAGAACATCCCACAGCCACAGGGCCAGCCAGCACGCTCCCCACTGGCGCGAACGGTGCAACTCCAGCCTGCCCAGATTTGCTTGCGCTGTGAAGTTTTTTTCAGTGTCGGTGTCGGAATTCGTCACCATGGGCCATCATAACGAACCATCACAGCAGACCGGATCATAGCACTTCGAGGGTGTTTCGGGTTCCATTTTCACCGATTTCCATTGGCTCGGGGCCGGAATCGGGCCTGCCATGGGGATGCAGGCGAGTTGAGGCCCCGGCGAGCCGACGGCAAGCCGGAAACCGCAGTGGAATGGCCGGCCGGACTACCCGGTATCCGCAAACGGAACCGGCCGGACCAGGGACCGCATCCGCCCCCCGTGTCCCGCTTTGATACTGGCCAGCGCCATGGCCATCATCACCGCGAAGGCCAACCCCACCCGGGCACGCATCTTCACGATGCCCCGGATGAAGTGCACCTCGAAGCCGTAGACCCGGTCCAGCCGGGCGTTGATCCGCTCCAGCGCACTTCTTCGGTGGTATCCGCGCTTCCATGACGGGGAGTCCCAGGGCGTCGGCGTGAAGATCCTCCGGTTCATCCGGTCCAGCCTGATCCGGACGATGCGTCCGTAGGGTCCGGCCCTGGATTGGCTCCGCGCCAGGCACGCCTCACGGCCCTTGCAGTCGAGGCCGTACGCCGCCGCGGGGCACCGGTACTTCAGCGTGTTGCGGTCCGCCTCGAATCCCTGGTACGCCATCGGCCGGATTTCCCCGCTCCGGGGACACCGGCAGCGGACCTCGCCACGTTCCGAGTACAGGATGTTGTCCGCACGGTCCGGGGCCAGCAGCCGCAGTATCGGCTCCGATGGATCGTAATCCGGCGCCCTCTTCTCCTCCTGCCACAGCAGCCGGGTGTCGATCAGCGGCCTGATGCCGTAATCTTCCCACAAGTCCTTCTTCAGGCCCTTCTGGTCGTAGCCCCGGTCCGCGCTGAACTCCTGGCACCGCTTCGCCAATGCGGGGACTTCCGCAAACAGCTCCTTCACCATCGCGCACAGCACCGGCTGCTCCGAACCCGAGGCCGGGGTGATCCGGTACGACACCGGCAACTCGTACTTCGTGTCCGCGATCAGATGAAGTCCGTACCCGAACCAGCTCTTCACCTTCTCCCAGGCGCGGCCCTGGCCGTCCACCCCACGGGTCTTGTGGGTCCCCCAGTCCGCGTCCGTATCGGACGTCCTGCCGCTCTTCCTGTCCAACCGCCCGGTGGAGTGGCTCCCGATCGCCTTGCCGTCCGCACCGAGGTATTCGCCGTAGTCCGGCAGCACTTCCATCAGGGATGCCCGAAGACGGTCCACCATGGCGCTCACCAGGCCCCGATCCTCCTCCAGCTTCACCAGGTTCACCATCAGCCGCGAGAATGCCCACTCCCCCGGGAGCAGCCGCCGCTGCGGCTCATGGACGATCCGGGCGACCCCGTCCTCGTCCACCCACCGCCGCGGACGGCCCTGCCGCGGCAGCGGGTCGAATCCGCACAACTCCAGCAGCGCCGGGTTGCGGTGCAGTTCCCGCACCAGCGACGCAATGGACGGATGCTGGAACACCACCCCGGCCACCAGAGCCCGCCACAGGGCCCCCACCGGATACTCATTGCGCCCACGGCCGCGGCGCTTCCGAAGGGCGGCGATGATCTCCCCGTCGGGTAGATGCGAAAGAACCAGTTCCAGACGCTCAAGGTCCGGCAGGTCATCGACCCGCTTCCAGGAAAACAATATACTCGTGGTGCTGGCCGTCATGGAAACCTCCTCGTGGGAAATGACAATCCGCCTCCGATTGGAACACATGGCGGCCAGCCCTGCACTCCCCGGATTCCAACGGGAAATGAGCCTGAAGCGGGGAAATCCCCTGCATGGATTCCTGGGGTGAAAATCGTGGTTCCCGGGAGCCGGAAACAGGAAACCTCAGCAAATACGCCGTCCTTGTGGGGTAAAGAGTTTCCGCAGGCCCCGGAAATCCATTCCTCTACAGGAACTTAGATACAGCGCAAGACGCTCGAGCAGGAGCGGATCGCCTGGGATTTCGCGTGGGGCGCATTGCAGAAGGCAATGGGAGCGGATTGAAGGATATTGCCACTTCCAATGGCCTGTCAGTGAAACCCTTTGACAGAACTCCGCCTTTTCATCCCCGCCTCACAGCCAGGGACCTGACGGGCCACACCAGCCACCCGTTTCTCCAAGTCTCCCATTCTCGGGGCGTGATATGATCCTGTGACTCTACTGTCAGTCATGGGCCATGACCAGCCGCCAGCTCCCGATCGGCATTCAGGATTTCCGGACCATTCGGGAACAGGATTTCTACTACGTCGACAAGACTTCCCACATCCAACGGCTGGTGAGTCAGGGGCGGTATTATTTCATGTCCCGTCCGCGCCGGTTTGGCAAGAGCCTGCTGGTGGATACCCTGCGGGAACTGTTCGAGGGCAACGAGCCCCTGTTCCGGGGACTCGATATCCATGGCCACTGGGACTGGGCGGTCAGGCACCCCGTGGTACGGCTCAGTTTCGGCGGCAAGTACGACAATCCCCACGACATCGATGGCGATATTCTCGACCAACTGGAAATCTCTGAACATCAGGCTGGCCTTGAACCGACACAATCATCAGTAACGGCCCCCAGACGCCTCCGGACGCTTCTTGACCGCCTGCACCGTGCTACCGGCCGGCAGGCGGTGGTGCTGGTGGACGAGTACGACAAGCCGATTCTGGACGTCATCGACAATCCTGAAATGGCCACCGCCAATCAGAACTACCTCCGGGGCTTCTACGGCATCATCAAGGACAGTGCCCGGGATGTCCGTTTCGTCTTCGTCACCGGGGTCAGCATGTTCTCCAGGGTGAGTCTGTTTTCCGGCTTGAACAATCTTCGGAATATCAGTCTCGATCCGGAATTTGCCACCATCTGCGGCTACACCGACAGGGACCTGGATACGGTCTTCGCCCCGGAACTGCCGGGACTCGACCGGGACGAAGTCCGGGAATGGTACAACGGCTACCACTGGCTCGGGGACGAGAAGCTCTACAATCCCTTCGACCTTCTCCTGCTGTTCCGGACCCACAACTTCGAGGCCCACTGGTTCGAGACGGGTTCCCCCACCTTTCTGTTCCGGATGATGATGGAACGGGCGGTCAGTCCCATGGAACTGGAGAACCTGACCACGGACACCAGACAGATTTCCAGCTTCGACGTCGACGATATCGATATCGAGGCACTGTTGTTCCAGACCGGATACCTGACCATCACGGCAAAAGAGCGGGATGGCATACAGACTTTCTACACCCTTGACTATCCCAATCTTGAAGTCCGCCAGAGCCTGAACCAGGGGCTGCTGGGTTATCTGGGCCGGCAGGGAAAGGAGGTGTCGGACAGCGGCAAGGAACTCGGCCGCCTGCTGGCGGCCAACGACTTCGAGGGGTTTACAGAGAGGCTCAGATCGTTCTTCGCGGGAATTCCCTACCAGTGGCAGGGAACCAACGGCCCCGCCCGATACGAGGCCTGGTACGCCGGGATGCTGTACGCCTGTTTCCGGACCATCGGCCTGGATATCCGGGTGGAGGATTCATTGAGCAGGGGCCGTGCGGACATGGTGGTGTTACATGGCGACCAGGTGTTCGTGTTCGAGTTCAAGATGGCCGACGGGGAAGACGACAGGGACGACGCTGCCCGACAGGCCATCGAGCAGATACGAGAAAAGGGCTATGCCGACAAGTACAAGAACCGGAACGAACCGGTCCACCTGATCGGCGTGGCCTTCGGCCGGGACCGGAGCCCGGCCGCGGTGAAGGTGGTCCCGGGCTGACCGGCCCGGAATCCCTTTCTCACGGTGACATGGTCAGTCACCCCATACATCCATGACCCGCACGGAGGATGATCGCCGGATATTCCGTCATCGGGTTCACTCTTTCCGGCGTCAACGCCCTGGGCACGTCCGTCGTCGGACCATGCCGCCTGTCTGTCACCGTATCCTGGGTTCCAGCCCGCCCCAGCGATACCCTCCCCGATCCGGAACAGCGATTCCGGATCGGGGGCATGATCTCACCGGGAAACGCTTGAACTCACCATCTCAAGGATGCTTCGAATCCGAAGATGTTCTCAGGTGCCGTGTCCAGACTCTCCCTTCGCGTCGCCCTCACCCCGAAGGAAAGGTCGGCGGCCGACCCGGACTCCGGCGCCAGGCGCCAGCCGACGCTGTAGTCCCGCGTATCCCCGGAGATGCCCATCCCGGCGTGCGGGCTGCCCGTGTACCGGCCAGAGAAGGCCGGAAAACCCCACGCCCCCTCCAGCGTCCACCGGTTTTCTTCATCCGCGGTTGATGTACTCCCCGCGCGGTCCGACAGCGGGCCGGCAGCGAACAGCGCGTCGAGACCGCCCTGGGATTGACCCCCCAACTCCTGGCGAAGGCTGAACGACGGGCCGCGCCCGGTGTTCCCGTCCGGATCGAACGACAGGTCCGCCGAGAACCCCCGGTCCTCCAGGTCGTCGTCGTCATGGCTCACCAGCGTGCGGCCGGACAGGTCGAGACGGATTCCCGCGGCCGGACTGCTCCAGGATACGCCCGCTCCGAGTTCGATTCCGGAACCGGTCTCCGCGTCCCCCCCGTCATGA
>JAJDTE010000193.1:0-5886 GCA_022827325.1 Gammaproteobacteria bacterium
GGCGTTTGCGGGGGGCTTGACGGTGAGCGGCGGGACGACGTTCCGGTGGACGGACTACGAGGGCAACTGGTTTCCCTTCACGGACGGGGAGTCCCGGGAGGACCTGCTTCGGAGCTACCGGGTGAGCGGACACCACCGTGCGATCTCGTGGCGGGGATTCAGTCCGAAGGTGTCGCTGGTGTTCGAGGAGCGCGAAAGCAACGCGCAGCTGCACGACTATGAACGCACGTTCGGTGAGCTGACCCTGGTCCGGGTGTTCTAGGGAACCGGCCGGGAACGGCAGACAGGATTCGCCGGTTACAGTCCCAGGGATGCCATCCGGGACAGCCTTTCATGCTGTCCGGAAGACGGGGGTACAATCTTTTGCATGCTGCCCGTGGATCAAGTACCGTTGCGTCGTCGCCCAATGCCTGGCCACCGCCCGATACCGTCATGAAGAACTATCCGCGCCCGGTCTCCGGTGCTTCAATTCACGCGGGCGCGCTGCTCCTCGCTTCCTTCACCCTCCTGGCGGGGTGCGGTGGCGGTGGTGGCGAAGGGGGAAAGACCTGTGTCGACACGGCCCAGGGTTGCCTGGAGAAGGAAGCGTACAACGCCGCGGTCCTGGATGCTGCCGAAGAGATACGGACGTCCCCGGGCTTCGAGGACCGGTGGGGGCTGGAGGAAATCAGGCTGGCCGAAGCCTGGGGGCATCTGCGGACGGTCCGGGGTTCCGACCGGCCCGGCCTCGGCATCACCGTGGGCGTGCTCGATACCGGCATTGATCTTGACCATCCAACGTTTCAGGAAGGGGCTGCGGCCGGCCTGGTGACCGAGGAGTTCCTTTCCGGCGCCACGGAAGAGACCGGTCGGGAGAGATTCTCCCACGGCACCGGCGTTGCCAGCATCATCGCGGGCAGGGAGAACCCGGCCGGCAGATACCAGTTGACCGGCATCGTGCCCCACGCCGCGCTGAGAATGTTTGCCATCCCTCTCAACGAACCGCCTCCCCCGAAATTTGCCGTCAGGGCGGTTCCCCTCTCCAGCCTGGCCCGGCTGGACGAATCGGAAGCGGATCTCTTCCGGAAGGTCCTATCCCATGACCTGGACGTCCTGAACCTGAGCTTCGGGGTGATCGGTCCGATCGAGAACTACCAGGACGAGGCGGAGATCCGGGCGGCGCTGGGCAGGACGATCGGGGTGCTGGCCCAATCCGAACGGGAGAACAAGACGATTCTCGTATGGGCGGCCGGGAACAGCCATGGGCTGCTCTGCCGCCCGGGCACCGCCAGCTGTGTCGGTGCCGGTGAAAGAGACCGCCTCGGACGCCCGGCGGGCCTGCTTGACGCCAGTTCCCCCGCCCTGTTCTCGGGAGCGATGGCAAGAATCGAGGAGCTCCAGGATCACTCCGTGACCTCCGTGGCGACGGGGGAGGACGGGGTGATCGCCCCCTTTTCCAACCGCTGCGGAATTGCCGCCGACTGGTGCATCGCCGCACCGGGATTCCATGTGTGGGCCGCCTATTTCGGTCCGCACCAGGGTCGGGTTTTCCGGGGCTATGCACGCCTGTCCGGAACGTCGTTTTCGGCCCCGATGGTCTCCGGCGGACTCGCGCTGATGAAGCACTTCTTTCGTGACCAGCTCTCAAGCGAGGACCTGGTGGAGAGGCTTTTCGAGACCGCCGACAGCACCGGAATCTATGCAGACCGCTCCCTCTACGGACATGGCATGATGGACCTCGATGCGGCGCTGTCGCCGTACGGCGAACCGACCGTCGTCCCGGGAGACGGCATCGGGGTGGCCGGGATGCCCCTTGGGGAATCCAGCCTCCGGCCCGGCACGGCGTTCGGCGACGGCCCCGCAAGAGCGTTTTCCGGGCAGGAAATCGCGGCCTTCGACACGCTGGGGGCGCCGTTCTGGTACGACCTCGGCCGCCTGGTGGTGCCATCGGACCGGCCGCTGCTCGATACCCAGCTTCGCGACTTCATGACGCCGCACCCTTCAGACCCAAGGGAAGTTGACGCCGGATTGCGCGGCAACACGGCGCTGGCCGGTTTGCAGTTCGACATACGGCGGACACCGGCAAGGACGGGCAGCGGCCATGCCTTGCTCCCTGACGATGCCGTCACCTTCACGGCCCGCCGGCTACGGGGCATCGAAACCACCGCCTTCACGACCGAAGGCGTCGGGGAGAACCCGCGGCCGGTTTCCGGCGCATCCATCGCCTGGCGCCCCGAGAGCTCGCCCCTCGGCCTGCGGGCCGGCTGGCTCAACGAGCGCGGCAGCATGCTTTCCAGCACCGGACAGGGGGCATTCGGCAACCTCACCGCCGACTCGGTCTTCGTCGGTTTCGATCTCAGTACCGAAACCGGGGGCTGGCAACTGGGAGGCGGCCCCGAATTCGGGATGGTCCGGCCGAGCATGGACGAAGGAATCATCACCGGTCTCGAGCCCCTTGCGACCAGCGCCTTCGCATTCCATGCCTCCCGGCCCCTCGCCGGGGCCGGGACGTTGCAGGTTTCCCTTGCACAGCCGCTCAGGGTGGAGGCAGGCGATGCCGTCC
This sequence comes from Gammaproteobacteria bacterium, assembly GCA_022827325.1. Taxonomy (GTDB): domain Bacteria; phylum Pseudomonadota; class Gammaproteobacteria; order Arenicellales; family Poriferihabitantaceae; genus VYFG01. Next base: position 2,543 of record JAJDTE010000193.1, read on the forward strand.
TGTCCGTCCCGACGGGCCGCACCCGGGACGGCGGTATCCTGCGGCGGCAGTTCACCGCCGACCTGGCGCCCACGGGGAGGCAGATCGACCTGTCGGTGCGTTGGGAGCGGCCGCTCGGCGCCGGCTCCCTCCGGCTCGGAACCATCGCAACCCGCCATGCCGGTCACGACGTGGAGTCCAGGCCGAGACTCTCCCTTCTCGCCGGATGGCACGCCTCGTTCTGACCGGTTTTTCCCGAGTGTCCGCGTGAGCGGTTGCCGGGGAGCTTGCCCGATCCCCGGACCCGGCCTGGCAGCGGGGCCTACCCGATCCGCCGCATCATGACCATGGCGAGAAGCAGAAACCCGGCAACGGGAACCGTGGCGCCGAGGAAGGGGGAGATGCCGTTTGCCAGAACGACATAGCCGAATCCCTGGTTGACCGCGTAGAAGCCGAGGCCGAGCATGATGCCGATGAACAGGCTTCGGCCGACGCCGCCGGAGCGGATGTTGACGAAGACGAAGGGGATGGCGAGCAGCACCATCAGGGCGGTGGACAGCGGCAGCATCAGCTTGCCCCAGTAGGCAAGCTCGAAGGGTTCCGTCTGCTGCTGGTTGGCGGCCAGGTGCCGGATGTAGTGCCTGACCTGCCAGAAGGAGAGCTGTTCCGGGCGGACCAGAAACACGGAAAGCACCCGGGGCGTGACCCTGGTCCGCCACCGGTCGCTTTGCGCCGCCATGGCTTCAACATGGCCTTCGGGGCCGATGCGGGTCTGCCGGACGTCGCTGATGCGCCAGTGATCGTCCGCATACACCCCCTCCTCCGCGGCGACCATGGAGCGAAGGCGCCTTTCGTCGTCGAAGGTGAAGATCCTGATCCCAAGGAGCGTCAGATCCGGCAGCACCTCGCCGATATTCACGAAGGTCTGGGCATCGCGTATCCACAGCCCGAAGTCCCTCTTCTGCTGGATATCCTGCTGCAGCGCCCCGGCGCGGACGCGCTGGGCCTGGCGCTCGGTGACGGGCGTGACGATCTCCCCGATCAGCATTGCGGCGATGACGAACAGGACGCCCATTCTGAGCGCCGCCATGGTGATGCCGGCGATGGATACGCCGGTGGCCCGCATCACGACGAGCTCGGAATCAACAGCGAGTACGGACAGGCCGACCGTGGTGCCGAGCAGGGCCGCCATGGGAAAGAGTTCGTACACCATCCGCGGGACGGACAGCAGCACGAGCAGGGAGACCTGGGAGAAGCTGTAGTCGTCGTTGCCGATCTCCTCGATGAACTCGATCACGGCGAACAGTACCAGCAGCACCGCCATGGACACCATCGTGTGCCGGAGGATGGTGCGGCCGACATGGCGGTTGAGGATCTTCATGCCTTCGGCCCCAGGTTCGCCGGCCAGGGCAGGAGAGGCTGGTTCCGGTTCCGCCGGTGAAACAGGCAGAGCGCGAGCGCCAGGAAACCGGCATGTATGGCCCAGAGGGTCGAATAGGGCCCGGCCGCCCCCCGGTTGACCAGCGCCGCGGCAAAGCCCAGGCAATTGAAGTAGCCGAAATAGACCAGCAGCGCCATCAACATGCCGGGGAAGCGGGTCCCGCGACTGTGGATGGAGGAAAACGCCAGTGCGAAAAGCATCAGAACCGGCAGCATCGCCACCTTGGAAAGGCGCCAGTGGAACTGGCCCGCGGTCGCGGCATCGTCGCCGGCGAGAAGGTCCCGGGTTGCCCACGCCTTGGGCGGCAGGGCGGGATCGGCAACGGGTTTCCGATCGAGACGCAGGCCGTAGCTTTCAAAATCCAGTACCCCGTATTCCGCTGCCCCGATCTTGCCCCGGTACTGGGTGCCTTCCTTGAGAACGAGGAAATCGCTGCCGGCGGCCTCGTCGAACGACCGTTCGCCCACTCCGGCCACCACGACGCTTTCCTCCTCGCCGTTGCCGTTGTAGACGAAGACATCATGAAAGGTGTTGGTGTCCCTGTCGTAACGCTCGACGAAGATCACCCCCCTGCCGCTCCGGGTCTCGGTGAACACTCCCGGCAGAAGGCCGGCGACGTCAGTGCGGTTCCGGTATTCACGTTCCTTCCGGTGGGAGATTTCCACGGACATCGGGGACAGGTAGAGCGAGAGCAGCGCAACGACGGATCCCACCCCCAGGAACAGCATGAACGTCGGACGGATGAACCTGCCCATGCTGATGCCGCAGGCACTGATCACCGTGAGTTCGTTGTCCCGGACCCATCGTCCCAGCACCATGAGCATGGCGATGTAGACGACCAGGGGGACCATGATGTCCAGGTAGGTGATCGTCTTCAGCAGCACCAGCAGGGTCACGCCGCCGATCGGTATGTCGCCTTCCGCCGCCTGGCGAAGAAAATACACGGCCCGGGTTGCCAGGAAAATCGAGAGAATGATGACAATGACCGCGCCGGCGGTCTGCAGCACCTCCCGGATGAAGGCCCGATGGATGATCATGGGTGAATTCTATCGCGAATGCCCGCGGCCGGCCTTCCTCCCGGCAAGAAGGACCCGGGAACGGAATCGGCCGGCCCCCGGGCCGGCATCCCGCAATCGCGATCAGGTCACGTTCCGGAAAACCGGACGCCGCACCGATGCCTGGCCGTCAACCGGAATTTGCTGGCCGACGAATCGAGAAGGCGCGTTGCCATTGCCCCGGGCGGCAGGACGAAGCCGGTATGGAACCGCCGGTTCATCCCAGCCGCTGTGTCAGCGCAGGCCGAAAGGCCCGCGACGGGCCTGCAGGGACCGGGGGATTCAACGAACCCCCGAGCGCGGCCCGGAACAGTCAGGGCCCCGCCGGGTCGTTCAATGCACCCGGTGCCAGCCCCGACGGTCATGGGACGGGCGGCTGCCGTCCCTGCGGCGCTCGGCCCGCCAATGCCTTGTCCGGTGTGGTGGCCGGTGACGATAGCCATGGCGATGCCGCTTCCAGTGACGATGCTTGTTCCAGTGACGATGGCCCTTCCAGTGGCGATGACCCCATCCGTGATGGCGGGGCGCATAACGATAGCGCCAGGACGGGTGGTAGGGGTCCGGCCGGTAATAGGTAACCCCCCGGTCATGCCATCCATCGATCTCCCCGACGATGATCCCGATGGTCAATGCCGCAAGGGCGCCGGCAAGCAGTCCCTCGGCGACGTCATTGGAATGCCGCCTGTGGTCGGCCGAGGCGCTTCCGGTCGCGACCAGAAGGCCCGATACCAGAAGCGGGGTGACAAGGCGGCGAATCATGGTCGGCTTTCGGTTCATGATGATCCTCCAGGGCCATAGGGTTCGGAACGCCATTGTCGGCCACCCGGCCTGAACGGGGGCTTAATCATCCCTGCCGCCGGCCCGCCCGG
>JAJDTE010000163.1:0-5752 GCA_022827325.1 Gammaproteobacteria bacterium
ATGGAAAGTCCGGCCCGATCGTGCTACTACTCTCCGGCCACGGCAATCGGTCCTGATGAATGCCGTCGCCGACGACCATGGGCATCCCGATCCGAGCATGCCGATATCGGCATGCTCGGATCGGGACTTTCCGGCTACAACAACCTGGCAGCCCTGTCGCCATCCGCCGTCTGGCCATGGCCGCTCACCGCAGCCTGACCTCCACACCGCCCCCAGGGAATCCTCCCCGGCGGCGGACGTCTCCATCTCCGCGGACAGTCTCAGAAACGGGCTGCCCAGCAATCCACGGCGGTAACGGTGCAGTCCGTATATCTCCACCAAGGCCGGGGAGCCCCAGGATCAATGCTGGCCGGAGGGGGGATACCCGCATTTCCGCCCTGGACCGGCACTGGCTCCGGATCCGGGAGCGGATGAATCTTCCGGGCGTACGCATTCACGACCTGCGGCCCAGTTTCGCGTTCCGGGCGCTTGCATTGGGGGAGGGCCATCCGATGATCGGAAGTCTTCCCGGCCACCGGAAGGAAGCACCAACCATGGTCATTTTGCGAGAAAGTCAGATGAAATGCTGGGCTTGAAATCCTTTCCAGGGCGATTTTCTACGGCCTAACACGGCCCCGAACGTAGTATCCTTCGAAACAGTGTCTTGGGTGACACCGCCCGCCCTGTTGTCAGGTCCCTGTCTCCGGATCTGGAAACCCCTGCAGCACAAGGCTCTCCCGAAGGGTAACGCCATGACCGATACCCTGATGCCTTTCCTGCTCGCCGTTCTGGCACTGCTGATCATCCCCGGTCCCGATATGGCTTTTGTCATGGCAAACGGCATCGCCTATGGCCAGCGCGGCGCGTTTTATTCTGCGCTCGGGATCAGTGCCGGAGGGCTGGTTCTGGCAGTCGCCGCTGCATTCCTCGTGGCCGCCACGTTGGCGATAGGCCCATCGGCTCTTCTCGCGCTGCAGCTTGTCGGCTGCCTCTATCTGCTCTACGTCGCCATGCGCACGATCCTGCCCCGGGCCGGGCCCGCGGACATTTTTGCACTTGCACCCACGTCTGGAAATCTGTTTCTGCGTGGCGCAGTAACCAATATCTCCAACCCCAAGGCACTGATATTCTTCTCCGCGTTCATCCCGCAGTTCATTCCTGACGATGCGACGGGGCCGGCACTCCACGCATTCCTGCTGGGCGCCTTGCTGTGTTTTGTCGGCGGAGCGGTAAATTTCGCCATCGGTGCATCGGGAGTGCTGTTATCCGGTTTGAATCGACTCGGCTTTCTGGGCCGGAGCTTTAGCCAGTGGATTGTCTTCGCGGTCTTCGTTTCGATCAGCGCAGCCTTTACGGCACAAGCTGTAGCACGTGGATGACGTATCGCTAGTCCCGACCGCCCCGGATGACTGTCCGAACTGAACTGCCGCGGCGGTTCAGGGCCGGAATTTTCCTTATGATATCTTCGCCTGATGTCCTGCAGATCTGCACGAAGCCGCCATGAACACACGACCCGGGGCCAATGTCGCAGTCCGCCGTGCCCGACCGAGCGACACGGAGGAGGTGGCGGCGGTGGTGTGCGCATCCATCACCGATCTCTGTATCGTCGATCATGGCAGCAATCCGGAAACTGTTGCGCGATGGCTCGCGAACAAGACACCACATGATGTCCGCTCGTGGATCGAGGCGTCGGGACATCTAGTCGTCGCGGAAGAACGTGGGCGGGTCGTCGGGGCAGGTGCAGCCTTGGCGTCCGGCAGAATCACCCTCAACCATGTGCTGCCGGAGGCGCGCTTTCATGGCGTGGGCAAGACAGTGTTGAGTACCCTGGAGGCGTATCTCCGAGCCGAAGGATGCGCGTACAGCTCACTTTCCAGTACCCGCACCGCACATCGGTTCTATCATGCGAAAGGATACGTCGATGTGGGTGAACCACAGAGTTGGAACGGGCTCACGGAATTTCCAATGATCAAGGGCCTCCAGACCGCAGCTGCCTGTGGGCCCGAGTAGCGATTGGGAAATCGGGTGCGGGGTCGAGAAGACGCACACGGATAGCCGGTTCGGGATCAATGAGACTCCGTGCAAGTCCGTCGACACCCTTTTGATCCGCCGCACCATCAAGATCGAAAAGTACGCCGCAAGTGATGAAAGTCACCCAGGGCAATGAAGAATCAAGCCTGTCCGCACAATCAGGGGCCGGATGTCGGTGCGGACCGCACCCGGCTCGCTGGTTTGATGGCAACCCGATTGTCAGTCATTGGCAGCACCTACACGTGCATGACGCGATCCCCGGAAATCCTGTCCGGATTTCAACGTTATACAGAGATGATCATGTTTTCCGGCATCGAATCGCAGCTGGATAAGATTGACACGGAGGCGGGCGCTGTCGGTGCAAACGCCAAGTTCGCAGCATTCCGGACCGGGTCCGGTGCCCGGGAATGCGATCTGGCAGAGCTGCGCCAGCCGGGGGCGCACAGGCCGGGGAGCCATGAATTCGCCACGAAATTACCCCCGTCCCCGGCATGCATGCCGCCCCGGCTTCCGGCTATAGTAAAAATGGAGGTTGTTCGGGGATATATGACATCCCCGGCATACGTCTCCCATCGGTCGAACATGACGAATAAAAACAATGGAGAACATCCTGCTGACCCTGCTCATTCTGATGATCGCCGCGGCCGCAACCATCCTGGCCTTGGGAAACCGTGCGTCGCGTATCCGTCCCGGGGACGATCATCTGTCTTCCGCTCGGCAACACCGGGAACTCACCCGGAGATACCGCGAAGAACAGGCCAACCTCACCGACTGACCGGTCGGGACCTTATCCGGACTTGATCCGGAACGATACCTGCACCATCGCTGCCGGCAATTTCCACCGGGGAATCTGCCTTTGCGAACCCGCTTCCATGATCGGCGGGATCTACTGCGCGAATGCGATCCCGAACGATAAGGGAATGCATGTACGCTCCTGCGTCGTCCCGCTGTTGATCATCGGGACTTTACGTCATCAAACTGGAATCCGTCGTCTTCTACACGGGGTCAGGCAGTGTCGGCGAAATCGCCGAACGCATGGAATTCAGCCCCTGTACGGCGTTTCCCCGTGTATTACCGTGCGCGATTCTTCCACCGGAACCGTGGAAAGACACATATATGCGACGATAAAGGTATTATTCCTGCTGATTCCGGTTTCCCCGCAGCTTGATCCCAAGTAGCATCCTCCATTCAACTTGTGTCCGGGGGATGTCGATGCAGTCAAGCGAGTTAGTGAAAATTCTGAGGCGCATGTATTACAAAGGGCTTGATAAAGGCGCAGAGAATAAGCGACATGGCGAAGCCAGTGCCATGATCCATTTATTCGGAATCAGGTATGCGGCTGAAATCCAGGCTTGTGAGGAATCCCCGGCCAGGATCGCGGAATTGGCCACTGGCAAATACCGCTATGGGGCCGAAATCAACAAAGGATTAAGCCTCGCTCACTATGTTACCGTCAATGAGGCTGGCAAGGCTTTAACCGGTTAGTTGTCGTCGACACTATCCGCATCCGGTGCTGGCCGTTTTGGGAAGCCCCTTCGCCCTTCTTTGCCGTAAACGTTGCTTCTTTCCCGCGAGACGCCGCGCTTCGGGGCACTGTAATTGCGCAGGACGCAATCCAGGAGCATGGGCGCAGGCATGAGTACTCCTGCGGAGTCACGTTGTGGATCTCGGGATTTGGCAGTAATCAAACCGTAACTGCCGCAAACCAAACCCCATGGTGGCCGGGCGCGTGATAGACTGGCTGTGCCTTGGTCAATCCGAGGCTTGTTTTTTTCATGTGTGCTCCCTTCAAGCATCCCCGCCGGCGCAGTCCCATCTGCCGGTGGGGATCTTTTCTGACCGGAACCTCCCCGCGACTCTGATAGAATTCCGCCGCCCCTGTCGGGGCATTCAGTTTCTTCTATTGCAATGACCCGCCGGCGCCGCAAGCCCGGCGGGATTTTCTTCTGCTACAGGCGCTGACCATTACCCCTCTACTGCGTAGAGGGGGCGTCTCCGGCTTCTTCTCGCCCGTTCCGGTCATGTTTTGAAGGAACGGGCTGCCCACCACGACCACCGCGTAACCGGCCATTTTGAGGCGTTCTTCCCCCTGTCTCCATGCCTGGATACGCTTGACTGGTTTTGCCCAGGCAAGCACCAGGACATCCACATTCGGGGGGGGTGAAAGGCCGGCGACGAGTTGAAGCCGCCGACGGCAGGTCAGTGCAGGGTGTCCCCGATCCGGTCCAGGTCGCTCTTCAGCGGATCGTCCCCGAACTTCTCCTTCCAGACCCGGGGCGTCAGGTCGATCACATCCTTCGCGGGGTGCCGCCCGATCCGCTGCAGTACATCCACCAGGTACACATGGGGGTCGATTCCCTGCATCCGGCAGGTCACCAGCAGGCTCTGGATCACCGCCACGCGGGCAGCTCCGACTTCACTCCAGCAAAACATCCAATTCTTCCGGCCCACGGCAATCGGCCGCACCCCCCTCTCGACGTGGTTCGTGTCCAGCGGCACGTCCGGGTCCGCCAGAAACACCTGCAGGGGACCCTTGCGGGTCATCGCATAGTTCAGCGCCTTCGACAGCGGATTCGACGGCAGCAGGTCGTGGCGGCTGCACTGTCGATCGCACCAATCCCAGAACGCCTTGGCTACCGGCAAACTGTGGCGGGTCCGGTACGCCAGCTTCGCCTCCCCGGACAACTCCTTCTTCCGGATCCACTTCTCGTGGGCGTACAGAAGCCCGATCAGGGCCAGGGCATGATCCGCCGCCTCCGGCTCCGCATCCAGAGCGGATTCGAACTTCCTCCGGGCATGGCTCCAGCAACATGCGTGGGTCACCGCGGACATCATCTCCGCAAACCGGGCGTAGCCGTCGAACCCGTCCGTCAGCAACGTCCCCGTGAAGTCGTCTCCCAGAATCTCCCGCACATGGCGGTGCTCCCGGGACTCCGTATATGTGAACACCATCTCGTCCCTGTCGCCGTACACCGGCCACAGCTGGCCCCGGCGCATCTTCCCCTTCGCCTTGCGGCCGGCTTTGATCGGGGTCTCGTCCATCCCCACCACGGCGCTCTCGAGTACGCTCCGGTACTGCGCCTCCCGGATTGGCTCCAGCAGGTCGATGGCCCTGCCCACCAGCACCGACAGCGTGCTCCGGGACAACTGCACCCCGCAGTCCGCCATCCGCTGGTGCTGGCGATGCAGCGGAAGATGATAGACGAACTTGTCCACCAGCATCGCCCCCAGCAGGCTCACATCCGCGATGCTCCGGTCCAGCACGTTCGCGGGCGCAGGCGCCGTGTGCAGCTTCGCCTTGCCCACGGCAGCCCTGTCCTTGATCACCGGGCGGACGTACTTCAGGATCACGTAGCTCCCGGGACGCTGCGCCAGACGGTAGGTCTCCTTCTCCCCCACCACCTCACGGCGGCCTTCCGGTATCGCCGCCGCCTCCGGCGGGAGCGGCAGATGGATGGTCTCCACCGGAACCGTCTCGTCGAACCGGAGCCCCGATTCGTTGACGGCCCCCTCCCTGTTCTTGGGTCCCCGCTTGCGGCGCTCGTAGGTGATCTTCTCCATGGCCGGCGGGGGCGCGGCGTCCGGCTTCAGGCCGAGGGACGCCAACAGGTCCGCCTGGTCCGGCGGCGGGTCCGGCAGATGCCGCTTCTCGGACTTGTCCCCGAACAGCTGGCGGTTGAACCAGGCCACCTGCCGCCTCAGCTCCGTCAGCTCCTCCTTCAGGGTCAGAATCTCCGCCCGA
>JAJDTE010000018.1:0-76019 GCA_022827325.1 Gammaproteobacteria bacterium
GTGGTACCTGATCCTGGCGGCGGTGGAACGGGGCTGGTGGCCGGTGGTGGCGGTGGTGGTGATCGCCTCGCTGATCGCGGTGATCTATGTCTGGCGGGTGGTCGAGGCCGCCTACCTGCATCCACGGCCCGAAGACGCCGAGACCGTCGCCGAGGCGCCGCCGGCCCTGCTCGCGGTCACCTGGGCACTGGTGCTGGCCAACGTCTGGTTCGGCGTCAACCCGGGCCTGGTGACCAGCCTCGCGTCCGGGGCCGCTGAGGCCCTGTTCGGGGGATACCTGCCATGACCACGGAAGCGCTGCTCGTCACCGCCCTCCTGCTCCCCCTGGCCGGCGGCCTTTGCATCATCCTGACGGGCCGGCAGCCCAACCTGCGGGAGGCCTGCACCCTGGTCACCTCGGGTCTGCTCTGTCTGGCCGTGATCACCATGCTGTTCCGCGTGCTGGACGGTGCGCGTCCCGAATACATCCTCGTGGAGATGCTGCCGGGGCTGGCGATCCATTTCGAGGTGGAGCCGCTCGGCATGCTGTTCGCCACCATCGCGGCAGTCCTGTGGCCGATCAACTCGGTCTATTCCATCGGCTACATGCGCGGCAACAAGGAGAAGAACCAGACCCGCTTCTACTTTTTCTTCGCCGTGGCCATATTCGGCGCCATGGGCGTGGCCTTTGCCGGCAACCTGGTCACCCTGTTCCTGTGCTACGAGGTGCTGACCCTGTCCACGTTCCCGCTGGTTGCGCACAAGGGCAACGATGCCGCCAGGGACGGCGGGCGGGTGTACCTAGGCATTCTCCTGGCCACCTCCATCGGACTCCTGTTGCCTGCGATCGTCTGGACCTGGAACGTCGCGGGCACCGTCACCTTCACCGCCGGCGGCATCCTGGCGGACAGGCTGGCGGGTCCCGCGCTGACCGCACTGGCGCTGATGTACCTCCTCGGCATCGGCAAGGCGGCGGTGATGCCGGTGCATCGCTGGCTGCCCGCCGCCATGGTCGCCCCGACGCCGGTGAGTGCGCTGCTGCACGCGGTGGCTGTGGTCAAGGCCGGTGTGTTCAGCGTCGTGAAGGTCACGGTCTACATCCTCGGCATCGATCATGTCACCGGCGCCCCGGGCATCCACTGGCTCCTGTGGCTCGCAGGCTTCACCGTGATCGTGGCATCGCTGGTGGCACTGCGCCAGGACAACCTGAAAAAGAGACTTGCCTATTCCACCGTCAGCCAGCTTTCCTACGTCGTGCTCGGCACCATGCTGCTTGCGCCGATTTCCATCGTCGGGGCGGCCCTTCACATCCTGGCGCACGCCTTCGGCAAGATCACCCTGTTCTTTGCCGCGGGCTCGATCTACACCAGCAGCAAGAAGACCGAGGTGAGCCAGCTTGACGGCATCGCCCGGCGGATGCCCTGGACCATGACCGCCTTCGCCATCGGCGCGCTGTCGATGATCGGCGTCCCGCCGGCGGCGGGCTTCGTCTCGAAATGGTACCTGCTCACGGGTGCGATCGAAGCGGAACAGCTGGTTGCGGTGGGCGTCATCGTCGTCTCGACCCTGCTGAACGCGGCCTACTTCGTCCCGATCATCTACGTCGCGTTTTTCAGGCGCGAGGCTTCCGAATCGATGCTGACCTACGGCGAAGCCCCCTGGCCCGTGGTGGCGGCGGTCTGCGCCACCGCGGCAATCACCGTATCATTGTTCCTGTTTCCCGGCCTGGCGCTGGAACTCGTTCACCGGATACCGACATGATCAGCGACCCCAAGAAACACTGGTTCTACCGGACCGAAAACCTGCCGAAACTGTGGATGATCCTCGCGGCCGTCCTGCTGCTGGCCCTGCTGCCCGAGTTCTTCGTTCACCATCATGCGCATTTTCCCGACCGGGGCACCTCCGTTGACGCCTCGTTCGGCTTCTTCGCCTGGTACGGCTTCCTGACCTGCGCCGGCATGGTCGCGGGGGCCAAGATTCTCGGCATCTTCCTCAAGCGGAAGGACACCTACTACGATGACTGACATCGCCTTCCCGCCCGGCCTCATCCTGATCATCGGCGCGTTCATCCTGCCGCTGGTCCGGGGGGCCGTGCGCCGGGGCGTGATCCTGGCCCTGCCCGTGCTGGCCCTCATGGCGGTGTGGTCCCTGCCCGTCGGCACGCAGGTCGCGATTGAGTTTCTCGACTACCGGATCGCGCCGGTGCACGCCACCGCGAGCGGCCGCCTGTTCGCCATCATCTTCTGCCTCATGGCATTCGCCGGGGGTGTCTACGCCATGGGCCGCGCTCGGCTGACGGAACTGGTCGCGGCGTACGTGTACGCCGGCTCCGCCGTGGGAGTGACTTTCAGCGGCGACCTGATCACCCTGTTCGTGTTCTGGGAGATCATGGCCCTGGGTTCCACCCTGGTGATCTGGGCGGCGGGCGGCGAGCGCGCCTGGAAGGCCAGCTTCCGCTACCTGCTGATCCACCTGCTCGGCGGCGTGATCCTAATGGCGGGGATCGTATGGCGTGTGAGCATGACCGGAACCGCCGACTTCGGTCCCATGCTGCCGGACAACCCCGCCAACATCCTGATCCTGATCGGCTTCCTGGTCAACGCGGGCGCTCCGCCGCTGTCCGCCTGGATTCCCGACGCCTATCCGGAAGCCAGCCCGAGCGGCATGGTTTTTCTGAGCGCGTTCACCACCAAAACCGCCGTGTTCGCCCTGCTGGTCGGCTTTCCCGGCGCAGAGGTTCTGATCTGGATCGGCCTCTACATGGTGTTCTACGGCATCATCTATGCCCTGCTGGAAAACGACATGCGCCGGATCCTCGCGTACAGCATCGTCAACCAGGTGGGTTTCATGGTCTGCGCCATCGGCATCGGCACGGAACTGGCCCTGAACGGCGCCGCCGCCCACGCCTTTGCCCACATCATCTACAAGGCGCTGCTGCTGATGTCCGCCGGCAGCGTCCTTTACATGACCGGGAAACGCAAGTGCACCGATCTCGGGGGGCTGTTCCAGTCCATGCCGGTCACCGCCATCAACGGCATCGTCGGCGCACTGGCGATCTCCGCCTTCCCGTTCACTTCCGGCTTTGTCAGCAAGTCCCTGGAAACGGCTGCAGCCGCGGACCAGGGCCTCATGCTGGTGTGGTTTCTGCTCATGGCCGCTTCCGCGGGCGTGTTCCTCCACGCCGGCATCAAGTTCCCCTGGTTCGTGTTTTTCCAGAAGGATTCCGGCCTGCGGCCCGACGATCCCCCGCTGGGCATGCGCCTCAGCATGTGGTTCTTTTCCTTCCTGTGCATTGCCATCGGTCTCTACCCCGATTCCCTGTACAGCATTCTTCCCTTCGAGACGGAATACCAGCCCTATACCGCCGGCCATCTGGTGTCCCAGAGCCAGCTGCTGCTGTTCTCCGGCTTCGCCTTCTTCGCCCTGCTTCCCATGATGAAGCGGAGCCTCACCATCAGCCTGGATTTCGACTGGTTCTACCGCCGTTTCGGCCGGATCCTGGCGGACGAGTTCACCATCCGCTCATCCCACGCCCTTGAGCGGATGGAACAACGGGCCAGGATGCGGATCGAGGGGTTTGTCCAGCGCCTGTATCGTCATCATGGCCCCCATGGCATCCTGGCGCGCACATGGCCGAGCGGGGGCATGGTGCTCTGGGTGACCATCATGCTTGCCGGCATGGTCATTGCCGCAGCGATTCTCTGACCGCGGTCCACCGGAATCCCGGTCCCGCCTGTCCGCCGGGCCTCCTTCGCAGGTGTGCGGAACGGTGGATCGGGGCTGGAATGGCGGACAGCCGCGCCGCTGCTAGAGAGCCGGGCCCGGGACGATGGGACTGCCGTCACTGAAGCGGGAAAGCCTGAACCGGGCCAGGTCGTGCCCGGCCGGGTTGCCCTGGACCAGGTCCGCCAGTATGCGGCCCGCCGCGGGACCGATGCCGAACCCGTGGCCGCTGAAACCGCTGCCCAGGTACAGCCCCGGAACCGTCTCCACGGCGTCGATCACCGGCACCACGTCCGGGGTGGTGTCAATCATGCCGGCCCAGCATTCCGCCAGGGGCGTCTCCGCCAGCAGGGGAATCCGGTCCCCCATACGCTGCATGAGCATCCGCACCAACGCGGGATCAGGCGTGGGATTCAGCACCCGCTGGCGCTCGAACGGGGTGGACTGATCAAGTCTCCAGCGGCGCGGATAGCAGCGGCTGCCCGGCGCATCGGCGCCGAGGCGGAGCCGTATGTCCCGCCACGATTGTTTCAGTACGTGGACGAACGGCCGCATGAAACGCACGCTGTCACAGCTGATCATGTGTTCCTGATAGCCCGACGGCGCCACGGTGTAACCGCCGTCCTGGCGGCGGCGAAAGGCGAGTCCCCGGCAGGACGCGCTGCCGGAGAAGAAATCCGCCACGGGCGCGGTGCGCGCCGCGGTGGATTTCACCGTCAACTGCGGGAACCGCACCCCCAGGTTGCCGAGGAACATGGACGACCACGCGCCGCCGGCCAGGACCGCGGTGTCACAGCGCACCGCACCGCGCTCGGTGACCACGGCACAGAGCCGGCCCGCCGACAGTTCCAGTCCCCGCACCGCGCAGTCCTCGATGATCGTGACCCCGCGTCGCCGGCAATCCCTGGCCAGGGCGGGTACCGCTTCGAACGGCTCGGCCCTGCCGTCGCTGGGCGTGAACACGCCGCCCAGACACTCGCCCCTGAGCGAAGGCAGTTTCTCCCGGATCTCCGCCGCCGTGAGCAGGATCGACTCGAGCCCGTGTCCCGCTGCCAGCCGGACCCAGTCCTCGTAATGCGCAAGCTCCCGGCCGGACTCGGCGATATACAGCACCCCATGCTGGCGGAACCCGACATCGCAATCGATCTCCCGGGCGAGCTCCCGCCAGATCCGGTTACTCTCCATCATGATCGGCAATTCCGCCTCGTCACGGCACTGCTGGCGCACCCAGCCCCAGTTCCTGCTCGACTGCTCGCCGGCAATCCTCCCCTTCTCGCACAGGAGCACCCTGAGGCCCGCCCGCGCAAGGTACCAGGCGGTGGCAACGCCGATCACCCCTCCGCCGATCACGGTGACCGCCGCGGCAGCGGGAAGGTCGGCGGAAAAATTCACCCCGGAGGCATCGGACAGGATCATGTTGACGGCCGGATCACAGACCGGCAGGATTCTATCCCGATCCGTACCGCTGGCAAGACCGGCGGGGGTCTGCCGCCGCCGAGAACATGCCCGCCGGTCATCTTCAGCTGTGGATAACTCTGTGGATAAACTGTGGCGGCAACCGCTCCGATGCGGGCACGTGCCGGCCCGCCGATGGTGAAGTCCGGCAGAATGTCTAAAAAATGTATTTATATCAATCGGTTGGAAAACTTAAACTAGAGGAAACATGAAAATCATTTCCTATCAGGAGCAATTTCCGTACCTGAACAACTGTGAATAACCTCAATCAACGGGGCTCCGGACGCCAAAACCATCCGGCTCCCGGATAGGGCGATGTCATGACGGAATCCCGAAATCGCCGCCCAGGGAAAGCGGGCGTGTCCCTATGGCGCAGGCTGGCCGCCATTGTCTACGACAGCCTGGTGCTGGTGTGCCTGGTGTTCATTGCCTGGCTGCCGGTGCCCCTCGTCCCTGACGACCAGTGGCCGCAGTGGCTGTCCAGGGGCTGGCGCCTGGCCTATCTGGGCTGCGTGGTCTACGCATTCTATGGCTGGTTCTGGGTCCATGGCGGGCAAACGCTCGGCATGCGGGCATGGCGACTCAGGCTGGTGGACGCGGCATCCCGTCCGGATGCATACCTGCCGGTGGGGTGGAAGCAGGCGTTGCTGCGACTGGCGGTTGCCTGGATGTCATGGGCCGCGCTTGGACTGGGATTTCTCTGGTCCCTGTGGGATCCGGAGCGCCGCACATGGCATGACATCGCCTCCAGATCCCGGCTGGAGATGGCACGCCAACAGCGGTAGTCGCCCTTTGCCCGCGTCAATTCCCGCCGGCCACCCCGGATGTGGCGTGGCGGCGGGACGCGCCAAGCAGCGTGATCAGCAGTCCCGCCAGCATCAAAAGGGGCAGGGTATAGAGGTTCAGGCGCTCCCATCCCAGCAGATGATGCAGATACCCGGCAGTCAGGGCGGTGCAAGCGGTGGCCGAGAACACGAGGAAGTTGTTGATGCCCTGAACCGATCCCTTCTCCGCCGGCAGGTAGGCCTCCGTCAGCAGGGTGGTCGACCCGACAAAGAGAAAGTTCCATCCCAGGCCGAGCAGCACCAGCCCGGCGAAGAAATGCGCATACCCGGCCCCGGTCAGCGCCACCAGCACGCAGGCCATGAGAAGAATCACGCCGGTGAACATCACCCTCAGCACCCCGAACCGCTGGATCAGGTTCCCGGTGAAGAAGGAAGGCGCATACATGCCGACGATATGCCACTGGATCACCATGGCGGTCCCGGCAAACGGAATCCGCTGAAGGTCCATGGCCAGGGGCGTCGCGGTCATCAGCAGGTTCATGGTGCCGTAGGAGACCATCCCGCAGACCACGGCCACGAGAAAGACCGGGTTCGTGAGTACCACCGCCATGGGGCGTCGTTTTCCCGTGATCTCCTCATGGGACGGCCGGGGAATCCTGAGCAGGAACTGCACCAGGATCACCCCCAGGCAGAACAGCGCGATGCAGCCGTAGGATGCGGCAAATACCGATCCGGGAATCAGGTCGCGGGTAAAGCGGGCCACGTTTGGCCCCACGAATGCCGCCACAAGGCCCCCGGCCAGCACCCAGGAAATGGCCCGTGCACGGTGCTCCGAATCCACCACCTCGACCGCGGCGAAACGGTAGTACTGGGCGAAACCGTTGGCCACGCCGACCAGCACCGAACCGATACAGAACCCGGTGAAGCTGCCGAGATGGATGCTGACCCCGGACACCAGGCCGCCGAACAGGCCGGTAACGGCGCCCAGGACGAACCCGCTGCGCCGGCCGTGGCGACGCATGTAGAGGGACCCGGGAATCATGGTTGCCATCATGCCGAGAAACGTGAGTCCGAGGGGCAGCGTGGCCTGCCGGGGATCCGCGGCCAGCATGAAGCCGACCAGGGCGGATGAAGCCATGATCAATGACGTGGAGGACAGCATGAGCCCCTGGCACGCGGCCAGGAGCAGCACGTTGCGGTTGATCATGACATCCGGAACCTTGCAGTGATGGCTGGAAGGGCCCGATCATAGTACAGGACGCCCGCCATCCGGGCATCACGCCGGAAGGAATTTGGCGCGGTTCTCCGGCGGCCTGTCGTGCTCCACGGCCGGGGACTGTTCCCGGGATTCCCGGCAGGCACGGGTTGCAGGCAAGCGTGTCGCGGGCAAGTGTTGCATGGAAGCCCCTAAACGGGTACAAACCCCCGCTTGCCCATCCGGACCCCGCCGTGGATATCCTCACCCAGCTTACAAAACTTGCCCAAATCCTGCTGGTCGACCTGGTACTCGCGGGGGACAATGCGATCGTGATCGGCATGGTCGCGGCGAGATTCACCCCTGATTACCGCCGCAAGGTGATTCTCTGGGGAGTCGGCGCGGCGGTTTTCCTGCGGGTGGTGTTCGCCCTGCTCACCGTGCAGCTGCTGGCCATTATCGGCCTCACCCTGGCGGGGGGGCTCCTGCTGCTCTGGGTCTGCTGGAAGCTCTGGCAGGATCTGCGGGCAACCGAAGAGGCGGCCGTGCCCGGCGAACTTGAGGATCAGTCCGGGGCGGAACCGGAAAATCCGCCGCTGCCGTCGGCGATCTTCCAGATCATCGTGGCCGATGTCTCGATGTCACTGGACAATGTCATCGCGGTGGCGGGGGTCGCGGAAGGACACACCGGGCTGCTGGTCATCGGCCTGGCCCTGTCGATCATTTTCATGATGTTCTTCGCCACCTGGATCGCCGACCTGCTGAACAAGCATCGCTGGATCGGCTACCTCGGTTTGCTGGTCATTCTCTACGTGGCTGTCAAGCTCATTATCGAGGGCGGACTGGATATCGCCACCGTCATGGGCTGAACCGCACCGCCCTACCCGGATCCGGGGTAGGGTTTGGCGGTCAAACTACAGTACAATGATCGCCCCCGGGGATGACCCGGATGAAGGGGATTCTCCCGCGGGACTGGCCGGACCTCGCATGTCGCCGAGGCCTTGGCCGCATACCAGTACCAAGATCATGTGACCCGGTGAAACCGAGGAATCCGCATACATCATGTCTGGCCCGCTTCCGGGGACGGTTCCCTTTTTGCGTGAAAATGACGGGAACATCGTCACTGCGGGAATGTAAGCAGACCGGTGCCAGAAGCCGTGGGGTGCACCTGCTGTACCGGGCTGTCCCGTATCCGACGGACACCGGCATCATGAAACGGCTGCTGCTCCTGGTGCCCGCCGTTCTCCTTGCCGTCTGCCCGCTTGTACTATCCTCGGCCCGGGGTTCGGACACCGCCGAACTGGAGACGCTGCTTGGCGACGGCCGGCTGGACCAGGCAGAGGAACGTGTCGACGCCCTGCTGGCGGAGGCTCCCGGTGATCCCTCCCTGCTGTTCACCCGGGCGCTCATCGCCGAGCGCAGGGGAGAACATGGGAAGGCGGCTGAAATCTACGGGATGCTGATCCGCGACCATCCGACCCTGATGGCGCCGTACAACAACCTTGCGGTTCACCATGCAAGGGAGGGTGACTACGAAGCTGCCGCAAGGATCCTGGAAGAGGCGCTCGGATCCAACCCGGAGGTTGCCACGGCATACGACAATCTCACCGCGGTCTACGGGCAACTGGCGGGCGCCGCCTACCGCAAGGCCCTGAATGCCACGACTCCCCTGCCTCCCCCGGAACTCGCCACCCTGGGTCGGATCGACTCGCTGCCCGTAGCGCCGGGAGACCGGAAGCCGGCCCCGGAAGAGCAGGCAATGGAATACGTTGACAGCGCACCACGGGGGGAATCCCCCGAGGAGACCCGGAAAGGGGGAGTCGTACTTGCTCCCGAGGAGCCCGTCGCCATCGCCGGAGCCGGCACGGATCCGCAGCCCACCGAACCCGCTGAATCCGGACTGCAGGATCCACCGGAAACCGGTGAGGAGATGAAGCGCGACATTCTCACCGCCATCCGGACCCATCTCGAGGACCTGGACCTGGCGTCAAGGGAACAGCTGCTGGTACAGGAACAGCATCTAGAGAACACCATGGAGCGGTTGGAAAAACTCGAGCTTCGCCTGCGCGAACTGGAAGAGTCGATGTCGGAGGCGGGATCAGAAGGGTCGGCCGAATCCACCGTGACCGGGCAACAGGACCCGGCGGAACTCCCCTCGCCCGCTACGGATGAGAAGACACCCACACGGGAAACGGAAACCGTTGCCGGTTCTTCGGCGCAGGGTGCGGCGCCCTCCGTGGCGGTGGCCTCCACAGGCCCCGCTGCCACACCCAAAGAGCCCGCCGGGGATTCCAGCCAGTGGGATCAGGTGCTGATTGGACGGATTACGGACTGGGCCGAAGCGTGGTCGAGCCGTGACGCGGAGCGTTACCTGTCACACTACTCGGACCAGTTCGTGCCGCCGAACGGCATGGGTATAGACGAATGGCAAACCCGGCTTCACGAACACCTGGGCACAGATCCCCCGGCCATGGAGGTAACCGTGGACGGATTCAGCATACAGCCTGACGGCGACACTGCGACGGTGCGCTTTTCCAGGCACCTCGGGTCTGGACCCCCGGAAGAAACGTCCCTGATCACGCTGGTGATGAGGAACGAGCACGGGGACTGGCGGATCGTCCGGGAACTGAACTGATCGGGGTATCCGGGAACATGTTCACCAATTCAGACAATTCACTTTCGCGGCGCATTCGCCTCTGGTTTCGCACCGCATCCCTTGCCGGGATCTGCTCCCTTGGCGCGCTGCCGCTAACTTCCTGGGCCGCCGGTGAGGACTACGAAACCCGGGTAATGCGCACTGTCGACGCCATCGTCGAATCCGACCTTTCAGCTTCCCTCTCCAGTCTGGAAGCGCTGGTCAGGCAATACCCCAACAGCAAACTCGGCCATCTTCTGTTGGGAGACCTGCTTGCGGCCCGGGCGGGGGCACCCGATCTCATTTCGCGATTCTCCGATGACCGTCACCAGCTGGATGGCCTGCGCGATGAACTCTCCTCCCGCTGGATGCAGGTCAACGGGCAGACTCCGGCAGCCAGGGGAATGATCCCGGACGACCTGATTCTCTCCACCCCCGAGGAGCGGTACATCCTGGTGGCGGATGCCAGCCATGCCCGTCTGTATGTGTATGAGAACACGGGCACGGACTACCGGCTGGCTGAAGACTTCTACATGACTATCGGCAGGGAGGGCATGGTGAAGAACGTGGAAGGTGATCTGCGCACACCGGAAGGCGTGTATTTTGTCACCGCCTACCTGCCCGGCGAGAATCTGCCCCCAAGGTACGGCCCGGGCGCCTTCCCGATCAATTACCCCAATGAATACGACCGCCAACTCCAGCGTACGGGCTACGGAATCTGGATTCATGGCACGGAACCGGAATTCATCAATAAGGTCCCCCTTGCCAGCGACGGCTGCCTCTCCCTCAGCAACACGGAATTCACCCGTATCCGGCGCTACATCTCCACGGATGGTACAACCCCGGTCATCATCTCAAGGACATTCAACTGGATTGATCCTGCCACCCTGAAATCCCGCAAATCGTCGGCGTTGGAGCTGCTCGGCCAATGGGAGCGGGACTGGGAAAGCCTGGATACCGAACAATACCTGGAGCATTATTCCCGCACGGACCTCCAGAACTATGACGAGTTTGCCGACCAGAAAAGACAGACGAACCGGAACAAGGAATTTGTTGAGCTGGAACTCAGCGACTTGAGCATTTACGGCTATCCGGGCGACGAGAAAATGCTGCTTGTCTCCTTCACCCAGGACTACCGCAGCGACAACTACCACAGCGTGATGCGGAAACGCCAATATTGGGTGAACCGGGACAACCACTGGCAGATCATCAACGAAAGCAGGACTGACGGCCCGTAACCGGAACCCGCAATGAGCAGCTGGACGAACACCGCGGCCAGGGAATTCCTGCGGCCATACTACTACTGCCCGGGAATTGCAGATCGGCTGTCCGTTGATCGGTCGGGAGATGTTGCCTGGATTCCGCTGCAATTTGGATTTGCGCCAAAAACCCTGGGGCAATACAGGGCGGAAATCTGCGAACTGCGTGGTTCGGACGTGATACGGTGACCCGGGGCCCGATGACTCCCCTTTGGCAATGACTCTTCCATTGATTTCTTTCCTTCAGAACGAATGGTGAAACCCCTCCTTCGACCCGGTCTTTATGAAGATCTGCTGACCACGGCGATGGAGGCAGAAATTACCGCCCTGGACAGGGAGGACTGGGAAATCCTGAAAGAACCTGCGGATACATCCGCACGCCCCGAATTCCTTGCGCGCCACGTCTATGCCCTTGTTCGACGCGCCCTGGAGGATGTCCCGGGAGAAGGAACCTCACAGATCGGCGCCCAGGTCGCACTCGTGAATCGGCTGGTGGCGACTCTCGTGGAACATGGGGCATCGGTTGACGAATGCATTGCTGAAGCCGCAGAACTGCTTCTCGAGGTGATCGAGCGACCCGGCTTGGGCAAGGCACCCTTCCCCCGCCCTACCCTCTCCCTCCGCCGGACCGGGTTACTCGTCAATGGAAGGCGGGATGTCCAGATTGCCAGCGAGATATCGAAAGAGATTCCGAGCGCCGACCGGATCGATCTCCTGTGCGCGTTTGTTCGCTATTCCGGTCTGCGCCTGTTCCTGTCCGAACTGGGGGCAAGGATCAGGGACGGGGCGCAGGTGCGGGTTATCGCCAGCGTATACACCGGGTCCACTGAAAGGCGTGCACTTGACAAGCTTGTCGACCTCGGTGCCCAGGTTAAGGTTTCCTACGATGTCGCCAGGACTCGACTGCATGCCAAGGCATGGCTGTTTCACCGTGACAGCGGCCTGCATACCGCCTATATCGGTTCGTCCAATCTCACGCATACGGCACAGGTCGACGGGCTTGAATGGAACGTGCGTGTGAGCGCAATCGAGAACGCGGAGGTAATCGACCGCTTCGAGGCGACGTTCGAGCAGTACTGGCAAGAACCCGAATTCGAGGAATATGAACCCGAACGTGATGCCGATCGTCTCGACCGCGCGCTGACGAAACAGGGTCAGGGGGTTGCTCCCGGGAGAAGTCCCGTGCCTACGTTACTGGTCGATGTCTTTCCGAAACCCCACCAGGCTGTCGCCCTGGAGGCGCTTGATTCCGAGCGCAGCCGGGGGCACTGCCGCAATCTCGTTGTGTCAGCGACCGGCACCGGCAAGACCTGGATCGCGGCATTTGACTTCAAGCAGCTTCGTCTCCAGGGATTGGGGGGTTCCATGCTCTTCATCGCGCATCGTGAAGAGATCCTTCTCCAGAGCCAGCAGATCTTCCAACTCGTATTGCGCAAGCAGGATTTCGGTGAGCGCCTGGTCGGCGGCGAACGCCCGAGCACGGGCCGCTATGTGTTCGCCTCGGTGCAGTCCCTTGCCAATCGCATCGGGGAGATCCGGCCCGACGAATTCCAGGTGGTCATCGTCGATGAATTTCACCATGCTGCGGCCGCAAGCTATGACCGGATCCTGTCGCACCTGAATCCAGACATCCTCCTCGGGCTGACCGCCACGCCCGAACGTACCGACGGCAAATCAGTGCTGGACTGGTTTGACGGGCGCATTGCCTATGAATCCCGGTTGTGGGATGCCCTGGAACAGGGGCTGCTCTGTCCATTTCACTATTTCGGGGTGAATGACGGGACGGATCTTTCGGCAGTAAAGTGGGACGGGAAGTATGCTTCGGGAGAACTGGACAACGTCCTGACCGGCAACCACGCCCGAGCCACACGTATCCGCCAGGCCGTTGAGAATCTGGTGACCGACCCGCACCAGATGCGCGCCCTGGGTTTCTGTGCCGGGGTCAAACATGCGCACTTCATGGCGGGAGAATTCCGGCGTTTCGGATATCCTGCCGTAGCGCTGGACGCCAATTCCCCGAGAGACCAACGTCACGCGGCCCTGAACGAGTTGCGACGGGGGGAGATCCGGGCCATTTTCGCGGTGGACCTGTTCAACGAAGGTGTCGACCTGCCTGAAGTCGACACCGTGCTCATGCTGCGGCCTACCGAGAGTGCCACCGTGTTCCTGCAACAACTCGGCAGGGGCCTGCGATGGGCCGATGGGAAACGGGTACTGACCGTGCTTGATTTCGTGGGCCAGGTACGGCGTGAATACCGTTACGACACGAGATATCGGGCCCTTCTGGGCGGAACCCGCCATCAGGTCCAGAAAGCCGTTGAGGCAGACTTCCCTCTCCTGCCTCCAGGATGCGCCCTCAAGCTGGACCGAATTGCGAAGGAAACGGTACTGCAGAACCTGAAGCAGGCCGTACAAAATGCCCGCACACATCTGGTCGGGGAATTGCGTGGTTGCGACTCCGATATCCGACTGGCCGAATTCATGCACGAGGCAGACCTTGAGCTTGAGGACATCTACGCCCGGCCCCAATCGGGTCACTGTTTCTCCGAACTTCGTCAAAGGGCCGGGTTCTGGCAGGAAGCCGACCGGCAACCCGAAAAGGATCCCTTGCAACGCGCCATCGGCCGGATGCTCCATGTGGATGATCCGGAGAGGATCGATCTTTGGAAATCCATACTCCTGACAGATCATCCCAACCCAATCTCCAGTCTCCGGGGACGCGACTATCGGCTGGGTCTTATGTTGTTTGCCATCCTCGGGGGGCGTGGTCAGCCGGTTGCCGAAGCCGACCAGGTCATCAACAGCGTTCAAGAATCCGCAGAACTGCTTCGGGAAATCTGCGATCTGCTGGAAATCCTGTCCGACCGTATCCGAACTTTTCCGCAACCACTGGATGGTGCCGGCGAAATTCCCCTTTCAAGCCACGCTACCTATACCCTAGGTGAGATCACAGCGGCGTACCAGCGTACCGGGAGACAGGGTGCACTTTTTTTGCCCCCAACCGGGATCCTCTGGAATGAGCCGACGAAGACCGATCTCCTGTTCGTCACCCTGGAGAAATCGGACAAGGACTACTCCCCTACGACACGCTACGCCGACTACCCGATCTCTCCGGACCTGTTCCACTGGGAATCGCAGAACAGCGCATCACCGGATACGCCCACTGGCCACCGGTATATTACTCAGCCCATCCATGGCACGAATGTCGTCCTGTTCGTGCGCGAGCGGAAAAAGGACGGCAGAGGCGAAACCGCTCCCTACCACTGCCTCGGGCGTGCCCACTACCAAAGCCACGAGTCGGCACGGCCCATGAAGATCCTATGGAAACTGGAACGCTCCATGCCGGGAGGGCTGTACCAGGCCGGAAAGGTGGTAGCGGGTTGAACCGACCCCGATGATCTTCCGGGGGAACATGGCCCCCGGACCCGAGGCGAATCCCGGTGATCTACGGGCCTTCGCCCGAACAAGCGCAGGTTCAGTGAATCTTGGGATCCAGTTCCCCTGACTCGTACCGCCTGGTCATCGCTTCCAGGTTGACGGGAGCGATCCTGGAAGCGTTGCCGGCAGTGCCGAAGGCCTCGTAGCGCTCGATGCAGATCACCTTCATTGCCTGGGTCGCCGCCTTCAGGTATTTCCTCGGGTCGAACACGGAGGGATTTTCCGCCAGGAACTTCCGGGTGGCGCCGGTGGATGCCATGCGAAGGTCCGTATCGATGTTCACCTTTCTCACCCCATGGCGGATTCCCTCGGCAATCTCCTCGACGGGCACGCCGTAGGTCTCTCCCATATCGCCGCCGTATTCGTTGATCGTGGACAGCCAGTCCTGGGGAACCGAGGAGGAGCCGTGCATGACCAAGTGGGTATCGGGGATGCGTGCGTGGATTTCCTTGATCCGGTCGATGGCGAGTATGTCCCCCGTCGGGTGGCGGGTGAACTTGTAGGCGCCATGGGAGGTCCCGATGGCGATGGCCAGTGCGTCGACACTGGTTTTGCTGACGAAGTCGGCAGCCTCCTCCGGGTCGGTCAGGAGCTGTGAATGGTCCAGGGCCCCTTCCGCACCGATGCCGTCCTCCTCGCCGGCCATGCCGGTTTCCAAGGATCCCAGGCAACCGAGCTCGCCCTCCACGGAAACACCGCAGGCATGCGCCATGTCCACCGCACGGCGGGTGACGTCCACGTTGTACTCATAGCTGGCGGGGGTCTTGCCGTCCTCCTCGAGCGAGCCGTCCATCATGACGGAGGTGAACCCCAGTTGGATGGAGCGCTGGCAGACGGCGGGAGAGGTGCCGTGGTCCTGGTGCACCACGATGGGGATGTGCGGGTACTGTTCCGCGGCCGCCTGGATCAGGTGGCGCAGGAAGGGGGCGCCGGCATAACTGCGCGCACCGGCGGAGGCCTGGACGATCACCGGTGAATCGGTCTCGTCGGCGGCCTCCATGATCGCCTGCATCTGTTCCATGTTGTTGACGTTGAATGCCGGACAGCCATACTGGCGTTCCGCTGCATGATCGAGCAGTTGCCGCAAGGAGATGATTGCCATGTTGAATACCTCTTCGTTGAAATCAAAACCTGGATTGGGATGCCGGTCCGGCGGTCCGGGTCTGTGCCCGAATCCGGTCTGAGTCCGGCTGAATTATATCATTCGCCATTTTCCTGTTCCCGATCACGGGATTCGAGTACCGCCACGGCGGGCAGAGTACGCCCTTCCAGGAACTCAAGGAACGCGCCGCCGCCGGTCGATATGTAGGAAATTCCGCCGGACAGGCCGAACCGGTCCACCGCCGCGAGCGTATCGCCGCCGCCGGCAATGGAAAACCCCCCGGAGGCCGAGATCGCCTCACCGAGCACCCGCGTACCTTCGCTGAACGCCTCGTATTCGAAGACGCCCACCGGTCCGTTCCAGACGATGGTCCCGGCGGACCGCATAATCTCGGCATAAAGCCCGGCGGTCCGGGGACCCACATCGAGGATCATCTCGTCAGGCCCAACGGCATCGGCCTCGCGGACGGCCGCCTCGGTATCGGCGCTGAACGCCCTGCCGGTCACCACGTCCACGGGCAGCGGTATCTCCACCCCCCGGGAACGCGCACGTTCCAGCACGGACCCCGCTTCATCAAGGAGGTCGGGCTCGTACAGCGACCTGCCCACGGAACATCCCGCGGCCGCGAGAAAGGTGTTGGCGATGCCTCCTCCCGGCACCAGGACGTCCACCTTGCCGCACAGGCTGTTCAGCAGGGTCAGCTTGGTGGACACCTTCGCACCGCCGACAATTGCCACCGTGGGTGGCCTCGGATCCGTCAGTGCCCTGCCCAGCGCCTCCAGTTCCTTCAGCAGCAGCGGTCCGGCGCAAGCCCGGGGGGCGAATCTGGCCACGCCGTGGGTGGAGGCCTGGGCGCGGTGCGCGGTGCCGAAGGCGTCCATCACGAAGACATCGCACAGCGAAGCGTAACGGCGCGCGAGGGATTCGTCGTCCGACTTCTCGCCCCTGTTGAAGCGGACATTCTCCAGCAGCACCAGGTCCCCGGGATTGCAGATGACGGGGTTCTCCAGGTACCCGGTCTCCAGGTGAACCGTCCGCCCAAGCAGTCCGGACAGATGCTCGGCCACCGGGGCCAGGCTGAATCCGGTATCCGGGCTTCCCTCCTCGGGTCGTCCCAGGTGGGACATCAGCATCACCCCGGCGCCTGCTTCCAGCGCCGCGGTGACGGTGGGCAGGGACGCACGGATCCGCTGGTCCGAGGTGACCCGGCCCGCGGAGACGGGCACGTTCAGGTCCTGCCGGATCAGCACCCGCTGACCCGCCAGGGACAGATCGCGCATCCTGGGCACTGCCATCGTCCGCCGCCGGGTTGGCCTGTCAGCTGTCCGGCAACAGCCGCTCGAGCGCCCTTCTCACCCGGTCCGCCGTCAGGTCGAAGTGGGCGAATACATCGGCGGCCGGCGCCGACGCGCCGAAGGTGGTGATGCCGATGACCTCCCCTTCGCTGCCGACATACTTCCACCAACCGTCCGTCACGCCGGCTTCCACCGCGATGCGGCGGCGCACGCCTGCCGGCAGCACCGACTCGCGATAGTCCGGATCCTGGGCATCGAACCGATCCGTGCTGGGCATGGAGACCACCCTGATGCCACGATGGGCCAGGGCTTCCGCCGCGTCCACGGCGATTTCCACTTCCGATCCCGTTGCGATCACGATGGCCTCGGGCTCGCCGTCACTGTCACGCAGGACATACCCGCCCCGTGCAATGGCATCGATCTGGTCCGGGCCGCGCTCCTGGTGCCGCAGGTTCTGCCGGGAAAAGATCAGGCTGAACGGCTGGTCCACGGATTGCATGGCCTGCTGCCACGCAACCGCGGATTCCACGGTGTCGCAGGGCCGCCATACCGACATTCCGGGAATCATCCGCAGGGTCGCGGCCTGCTCGACCGGCTGATGGGTGGGGCCATCCTCCCCCAGGCCGATGGAATCGTGGGTGAACAGGAAGATACTCGGTATGCGCATCAACGTGGCCATCCTGAGCGCGTTGCGGGCGTATTCGGAAAATATGAGAAATGTCGCGCCATAGCCGCGAAAGCCGCCGTGCAGCACGAGGCCGTTCACCATGGCCGACATGCCGAACTCCCGCACGCCGAAATAGACGTAGTTGCCGTCCGCGGACTCGCGGACGTCCCTGGAGCCGGACCAGATGCTGTAATTGGATCCGGCCAGGTCGGCAGAACCCCCGATCAGTTCCGGCAGCAGCGGTCCAAATGCGTTGAGGGCATTCAGTGAAGCCTTCCGGGAGGCAATGGATTCCGCCTTCTCACTGATGCCGGATATGATCCTCCGGGTCTGTTCCTCCCAGTCCGCGGGCATCCCCCGGGCCAGTCTCCGATCCAGTTCCGCGGCCTCCGCCGGGTACGAAGCGGCATAAGCCTCCATCCCAGCCCGCCACGCACGCTCCTGTTCCGCCCCCCGGCCACGCGCATTCCATGACTCGGCGATGGCGTCGGGAACGACGAACGGCGGATGCTCCCATTCAAGCGCAATTCGCGCCGCGGCAACCTCGTCATCCCCCAGGGGAGCCCCGTGGCATTCCTCCTTGCCCTGCTTGTTCGGGGCGCCGTAACCGATGATCGTCCGGCAGCAGATCAGGCTGGGGTGCGCGCCGTCCGCCAGTGCCGTGTCGATGGCATTGCGGATGGCATCGGGGTCATGTCCGTCCACGTCGGGGATCACCTGCCAGCCATAGGCCTGGAACCGTCCGGCCGTGTCATCGGTGAACCAGCCCGCCACTTCACCGTCGATGGAAATGCCGTTGTCATCGTAGAATGCGATCAGCTTGCCGAGACCCAGGGTTCCGGCCAGCGAGCAGGCCTCATGGGATATTCCCTCCATCAGGCACCCGTCGCCGAGAAACACCCAGGTCCGGTGATCGATGATTTCATGTCCGGGGCGGTTGAACTGCGCGCCCAGGGTCCGTTCCGCAATCGCCATGCCCACCGCGTTGGCCAGGCCCTGGCCCAGGGGGCCGGTGGTGGTCTCCACTCCGGGCGTGTCGCCGTATTCGGGGTGTCCCGGGGTCCTGGAATGCAGTTGGCGGAAATTCCGCAACTCATCCAATGGCAGGTCATACCCCGTCAGGTGCAACAGGGAATACTGCAGCATGGAACCATGGCCGTTGGACAGGACGAACCGGTCCCTGTCGGGCCATTCCGGGTTGGCTGGATTATGCTGATGGAAATCGTTCCACAGCACCTCGGCGATGTCCGCCATCCCCATGGGGGCGCCGGGATGGCCGCTCTTGGCCTTCTGCACAGCGTCCATGCTGAGGGCGCGAATGGCGTTTGCCCTTTCCCGCCGGCTAACGTCAGGCATTCTTCAAATTCCGGTTGTTCTGGATCACAGCCCGCACACCGCGAGCCAGCGGTGAGCAGGGACGTAAAAAACCGGCTGTGCCGGCCCGGGGCAAACATAACAGATGACGGGGCGGCCAGGGAATCAATCTATTGATTCCTGTCATAAACAATGATTACCGATGGCACCCGGTCAGGCCGGGGTGTCCGAGTCGAACCGGTTGATGTTGATCCAGGCGCTCCACTGTGCCAGCAGCGCCGAACTGGAAGCGGCTACAACGGACCGCTTCTTAAGGCTGCCGCAATCCAAAGGAGCGCCCGACAGCGTCGTGGCGGCCCCCCCGGCCTCGGTGAGTATCAGATACCCCGCGGCGAAATCCCACAGTTTCTGACCGCCGTGGAGATAGAGCTGGATTCTCCCGGCGGCCAGCCAGCACCATTCCAGGACCGACGCCCCGATGTTCCGCTGGGATCGGTAGGGAGGGGACTGCACCAGGCGTACCGCCAGTTCCCCCACCAGCCGCTTGTAGTCCACGTTCGCGATGCAGTCATCCAGCATCTGCGTTTCCAGGCAGCGAATGGCCTGCCCGTTCAGCCACGCGCCCTGACCCACCCCGGCAGAGAAGCATTCACGGCGGACCGGGTCGTACACGACGGCCAGTTTCGGATCCCCGTCGATCACCAGGGCGACGGATATGCCGTAGCAGGGAAATCCCGAGGCGAAATTGGTGGTACCGTCCAGCGGGTCAATGACCCAGAGTCCGTTCTCGCTGGACTGGCAGATGGAGACCTGGTCCGAATGCGACATTTCCTCCCCGATGGCGCCGTACCCGGGCCACCGGGTGTCCAGGGCACGCAGCAGGCGGTCCTGCAGATCCTGGTCCACCGAAGTGACATAGCTGCCGTCGATCTTTTCCGAGACCACTGAACCGCCGCCCTTGAGTGCGGAAACCCCCTCCGAGACCCCCACCACCAGGTCGCGAAGCCCGGCCAGGGACGGCAGCTGTCCGTCCGGTGTGTCAGTCATTGCCGGCACCCGATGCATTGCGGTTCCATGCCCTGCGGGCCAGGGCATCGATATCCGGTATCACCCCGAGACCCTCTGGCAGGGAGGCACGGGCAAGGGTCCAGGGCATCCCGGCATCCCCTTCCGCCGCCGGGAGGTCGTCCACGTCGATCACCCGGGGCGGACCCGGGCTGGTCAGGGCTACAAACGAACGGTTTCCGGCCGATTTCATCGGCCACAGCACCACCACATGCCTGAAATTGTCGTCGTCCGCGGCGCCGCCGCCCAGGAGTTCGGATGTACGGAAAAGCGGCAGACTGAACTGGCGCCACTGGATGATGCCCGCCGCGCCCGGAATGTCCAGGGACGTGGGTGTCAGAGGCAGCCGTCCGGCGACCTGCGCCACCATGCTCACCGGCACCAGAAGCTGGAAGCCCTGGGCCGGAATGGCCAGCACCTGCATCAGCCCGGACCTCCCCTCGAAACCACCGCATCCCGCATCAGCCGGTTCAGGGCCGCGAGATCATAGGGCCTGGTGATGCAGCCATCCGCCCCGAGCTCCAGGGCGCGCTGGCGGTACTCCTCGCCGGATCCCGAGGTGATGACAATCATGACAGGATTGGGTTCATACGGATTCTCCCGTAACCGCTCAAGCAATTCATATCCGTTCATGCGGGGCATTTCGATATCAACCAGTACCACATCGTAGGGGTGCTTATCCAGCATTTCCAGGGCACTTACCCCGTCGTCCGCAGTATCCACCTCGAGCCCGTCCGCCTCAAGATCCTTCTGCATCACCTTGCGGACCACCGCGGAATCATCGACCACCAGCACCCGCCTGAGATCGCCGGCCCCCGCGGCCATCCTGTCCGTCAGCGGAATTTCGGCCTCCGAACCGATCCGGTGGATGAACGCTTCGGGATCGAGGATGAGGACGATGCTCGAGTCGGACAGGACCGTCACCCCTGAAATTTCCGGTATGGAAAGCAGCTGGATGCCGGGATTCCGGCTGAGGATGTCAACCGAATCGATGAATTCATCCACCTCGAAAGCCGCAAGCCGGTCCACCAGGCGCACGATGACCACCAGCACGATGGACGGGTCCGCCTGGTCAGCGTTGATGTCCAGCCGCTGCTGGAGCAGCACAACGGGTACCCGCACCCCGTCGACCTCGACGAACCACCTGTCCCCGTCACGATGCATTTCATCCCGGGAAATCCTCACCAGTCGCTCCACGGAACGGGACCGGAAGGCGAAACGCCATTTGCCGACCCTGACCATGAGTGCGGGTGTTACCGCCAGGGTGACCGGCAGCCGGAATTGGAAACCGACCCCCTGCCCGGGGGCATGGGTCATCTGCATGGAGCCGCCCAGATCCCGCACTGTCTGGTAGACGATCTCCATGCCCACGCCCCGTCCCGCCTCCAGGCTGAGTTCCTCGGAAGTACTGTAACCGGGCTGGGTGATGATCCTCAGTGCGTTTGTTTCGCTCACCAGCCCGTCGTTGTCCAGGAGTCCCAGCTCCCCGGCTCGGGCCGTGATCCGGTCCATCGCCAGTCCCCTGCCGTCGTCGCTGAAGCCGACCACCAGTTCGGAACCCTGCAGGGATATGCTGATGGAGATGACCCCCCTGGAATCCTTGCCCGACCGTTGGCGTTCATCCCCTTCCTCGATTCCATGGATCACGGCATTGCGGATCATGTGTTCGAAGGGAGCCATCATCGATTCGATCACCTGGCGGTCGATCTGGATGTCACCGCCCTGGAACTCAAGGCTTGCCTCCTTGCCCGCCTTCCTGGCGGTTTCCCTCACCAGGTGCCGGAGGTGCGGGAAGTATTCCCCCAGGGTAACCATCCGCGCGCTCCTCAAGCCGCTTTGCAGGCGATCGCCGAGATTTCGCTGGTGTTCCAGCGCCGCGTCGATGCCGGCGGCCCGCCGGACCAGTTCCTGTTCCACCCTGTCAAGCTGCTCAAGCCGTCCCGACAGTTCGCGGAACTGTTTCCTGAGGCGCGCATCACGGTCGGACCGTTCCGGGTCCGGGGCATCGTCCGTTCCGCCGGCACCTTCCTCCGCCCCGGGCAGGAGCCGTGTACAGACCTCCGTTTCCACCTCCCGCAAACCCTCCCGGATCGAGATCATGCTGATACGCAACAACTCCAGATCCATGCGTGTGGCGTCAAGGGAATTGTGCAGTTGCATCCGCACCAGATCCATTTCCCCGGATGCATGGGACAATACCGCCAGGTCGGAATGATGCGCCCCGCGGGCCACTCCTGGCATGGGACCCGCGGCCGTCGCGGCACCGCGCGCCTTGCCGCCATCGGGGGTCAAGGAACGCCAGGACCCAGGATCCGGCGCACTCCCGGCGGGTTCTTCTGGATCGTGTTGGGCCTCCTCCAGTGTCCGCGCTTCCCCGACGGTCGGGAAATCGGAAATCCTCCGCTCCAGCCCGGGAAGGTGCGCCCCGTCCCCGGATTCCAGCAACCCCAGTTCGGCAGCCAGTCCGTCATGGATCTCCTCCAGCAGACCGAGCAGTTCCGACTGGCCGGACAGGTTCTGCGCCTGGTAATTGTCCAGCAGAGTTTCCACCCGGTGAATCAGGCGGGACATCCCGTCCCTTCCGGCGGCGGCGGCGGTACCCTTCAGGGTATGGAGCTCCCTGCGGATTGCTGCCATGTTCTCCTGTTCGGGGCCACGTTCACGCCAGCGCATCAGGGACAGGTTGATCCGGCCCAGGATACCCCTGGACTCGTCCAGGAATATCTGCAGAATGTCGGCATCGATGGCCTCTTCGGCAACGTCAGCGGATTCCGGTGCGGTCCACGCCGGACCCGAATGCGTTGCCTGTCGCCCTTCTCCGGGTTCCGGCGGGCCGTCCTCCGCACCGTCCCCCGCCAGCAGCCTGTCCGCGAGTTCCCGGGAATAGCTGCCACGCGCGACGATCTCATCGAGCGCAGACCGCAGCAGCCCTAGACCGCTCCTGTATCCTGCGCCGGCCGACTCGAGATCACCGCCGTCCACCGCATCGCGCAACGGGCCAAGGCTGCCTTCCGCGTACGCCGCAACCTCGTCGAATCCCAGGTTGCGGCAATTGTCGCCCAGGGTGTACACGCAGTCTTCGATGTCTTCGATGATGTCCTCCACGCCCGCTTCCCCCGGCGGGCTTCCCTGCAGGGCATCCAGCGACTGCTCCAGCGTTTCGATGTGACGCCCGAATTCCTCCGTGAAGATTTCCCTCAGGTCCCGGTCCAGTATGTCGATGCCGGGCACCGCCGGACCGGCCTCGTCCGTCCCCCCGGCTTCCGCATCCACCGTGGATGACGGCGACCGCAGCATTCGCCGGGCCCGGTCGAGTTTCTCCGCCGCCACGGACAGGAGTCCGTCCACGGCCTGTTCATCCTGCGGCAGCTGATCGGCGGCCAGATCAAGCGCGGCGATGACGAAGGTGATGTCTTCCGGATTCATCCGTGACGCCGCGTCCGGCTCCCCGGCCACGCCGGAAAGGAGCTCCGCGGCCTGATGTGCCAACCGGGCCGCGGCGCCGAATTCCAGCACGTCCAGCAGGTTCCCCGCCTGTTGCAGCAGGCCGGCTGCCGCCGACAGTTCGGCCGCCTGATGCTGGCCGGAACCGATCCCGGCCAAGGACGCCGCGATCCCCGCCAGGTCATGGCGAATCGCCCCCATTGCCGCCAGGCGCGCATGCCGATGCTCGAATTCCGCCGCCCGGCGGATACAGCCGGCCCGTTCGCTTTCGTTCTCCCCGGGGATGCCGGCGCCACGCAGTTCCCCGACGGCGCCGGTTACCGCCCGGAGCCACTCGGCGTCCACCGATTCGGGGTTCACCACGCCATGGCGCAGCAGCAGGATGGATGCCGCGACCCGGACCTCCATCGCCGAAGGGGCCTCACCGCCGTCCGGCCGGCAGGCCTCCCGGGAGGTCAGGGCGATTGCCCGGGCGAGGCCGGCTACGGAATCCAGCCCCAGGGCATCCGCACGACAGGCCAGTTCTTCCAGTACCTGGGCAAGTTCATCGACAGCGGCCTCGCGCCCGTCGTCCGGCCCTCGTTCGAGGGCACGGCCGAACAGGGTCTGCAGGCTGTCAAACCATCCGTCATCGAACGACTGCTTCAGTTCCAGAAGCGCAGGGGGAATCCGGGCCAGTCCGCTGATTTCGGGGGTTCCGACCCGGAACCAGTCATCGAGCCCAAGTCCGCCGCGGATGTCCCGGACCCGCTCCGACCCGCTCCGGTCCAGCGGTCCGAGCTCGAACAGCATGCTGCGGAGCAGTTCATCCGGCTGTCCCGCACCGTCCCCGGGGTTCGCCTCTTCACCGGAGCCGGACTCCGACTTCATCCTGACGATCTCCTGGTCAAGCCGGGCAAGCAGCGACTTCACCGATGCGTTCACTTCGATCTCCCCGGATGCAACGGCGTCCAGGTATCCGCCGGCGACCCACCACAACAACCGGAAGGAATCCGATGTGCTGACACTTCGCAGCTCTTCCATCAGGACCCGTATCCGGCCGAGCGCGGTGTTCCCCCCGCCCTCATCATCGTCAGCGGACTGTCCCGTGAGCCAGCCGAGCAGTTCCCGGCGGTGTTGCCGGCGAATCTGCGCGATCAGACCGGATCGGACACCCTGTGGAATCTCCCCGGACGGGGTACGGGCCGGGCCGGGCCCGTCCGGACCGAAACGGGCCGGATCAATTGACGGATTGAACAGTGCGAAGCGGCTGATCGGCGGCTCGCCGAGACAATCCCTGGCCCGGTTGATCGGTTCCGCCAGTGACAACGGGGATTCCGCTGCCTGACGCGAGATTGCATCGACATAGCCATGCAGCGCCTCCATGCCCCGGCGCAGCACCAGGATGCCCCGGTACTGTTCACGTATGCCCGGCAAATTGCCGACCTGGAGGCCAAGCTGCTCCAGCTTGCGCGCGAGCACGCCGGCCGCATCCAGTTCCATTGCCTGCAGGAGGTCCCGGACATCCCGCAACCCGGAGACCAGCCGGTCCAGGCAACTGAAGTCGAACTCATCCTGTGCCCTGGCCACTGCGGCCATGGCCTCGCCCATGGCCCCGTCCAGGGCCTGCCTGACCCGGCTGTATGCCTGTGGATGTGGTGCCGGAATACTCACTTCAACGAATCGCGTGACCTTGGATGGGGACGGGGTGTACAGGGAACGGCTGTCGGGACGGCGGGCTCAGTCGGGCAGCCGGAATCCTGCAACGGCCCTGTTGAGTTTCTCCAGTGTCCCGCGGATGTTCCCGAGGACGGCGGCAACCTGCGACGCACCGAGCCCTGACTGCCGGGCAGCCCGGCGCAGATCATCCATGTCCCGGGAGACCCGGTTCGCGACACCGGACTCCTCGGTAGCCTCCGTCGCCAGGGACTCGATGGCAGCGAGCAGTTCCTGGCCGACCCGCTCGATTTCCTCAAGAGCCCGGCCCGCCTCGTCCACAACACTTGCACCGGCAGTCACCTCGCCCGTCGTGGATTCCATGGACAGGATCGCCTCCCTGGCATCCTGCTGGATGGTTTTCACGATGTCGGTGATGCCGTCCTGGGCCCTGGCGGAACGTTCCGCCAGGCGTTGCGCCTCGTCCGCGATCACGGCGAACCCCTTTCCCGCGTCGCCAGCCATGGACGCCTGTATGGAGGCGTTCAGGGACAGTACGCTGGTCTGCTCGGTCACGTCCCTGATCAGGCTGACGATCTCATTGATCCGCCGGGAACTCTCCTGAAGCCGGCCCAGCCTTGCTGCCGTATCCCGGACCCGGCTGCCGATGGCGTTCATCCCCTCGACGGTGTCGCGGATCGCCCCGGCGCCGTCCTTGGCGGTCTGCCCCGCCTCCCTCGCGCGTTTCGACGAGTGGAGTGCCGACTGGCCCAGGCGATTGATGGTTTCACTCATCCGCTCGATTTCCCGCGCGGCATCCGCGATGCCTTTGGCCTGGGCATCGCTGTTGGCCAGCAGCTCTTCAATGTGCCGGCCCGACTGTCCTGCCTCGGCAGTCAACTCGTCGGATGCGGACCTGATTTCGCTGACCCGCGTGCGTATTTCTCCAATGGCGAAGTTCATGGAATCCGCAATCACGTCCGTCGCCTCATCGGCCATTTCCGCTTCCACGGCCAGGTTTCCATGGGCGAGGCTGTCCATGTCCTCCAGGAGGCCCGTTACGGCGTCCCGGGAGCGCTTCTTCCGGAATGCATCGGCCCGCTCCCGGCGTCGCCCATGACGGACCACGGACCAGATCAGCCCGATCAGGCCGAGCGAGCCCGCGGCAGCAAGCATCAACGGCAGGTCCCGGACCCATGCCGGGCGTTCCGGGCCTGCATCCAGTTCCCGGATGATTTGTGCAACATGTTTTTGCATGGATGCTGACAGGTCCTCGATCCTGGCAGCTGCATCCAGCATGGTAATGTAGTCGTCGGCATTGCCCGCAATGCCCGCCACACTGGAAACAAGCTGCTGGTACAGGGTGTCCATGCCCGCCATTTCCCCGGCCACTGCCACGCCGCCCATGCCGCGGATGGCATCGCTGATCTCCCCGAAACGCTGCACGTCGTCCTGCATCTTTCCTGCCGCCCGGCGCCAACCCACCCCGCCGGCGGCAAATTCATCGGCGCCGGCGCCGACCTGTTGCACCAGAAGACGCTGACGGTGGCCAAGCCCGATCAGTTCCAGCGAGGCCTCGTTTTCGATCAGCCTGTCCACAATGCCGTCCGCCCGCGCCGCCAGTTCCGGAACCAGGCTGCCGACCGCATCCACCTGGGTCAGGGTACTGCCAATCACTCCATGGCCGGATATCAGCAGTGCCACCAGGGGATCGAGCCTGCTCCATTCGCCGGTGACGGCCCTGAGGCCGTCAGTGGCCCGGTTGCCGTATCCCTCCAGCACCCTGGGGTCCAGGGACGAGATTTTCCGACCCAGATGCGCCCGCAGGCCCGTCAGACGGTCGAACGCACTGTCGGTTCCCTTCACTGCAAGCAGGGACTGGTAGGCAATTTCCCTGACATCGGATTCCACTCCGAGAGCGGCAATCCGCAACCCGGCGGTCCGCTGTCTTTCCTGGATTTCGATCACCACGCCCGCCAGGAGGATGGACAGGGTGGCGGCCAGAATCAAAATCCAGAACATCGCCGCCCAGTTCGGTCCGACGACGGGCGCCTCCTCCCGGATGGCGGAACCACCCGGACCGGAATCGGAACCTGTACCTCCCGGGCCCCCGAGAACCGGCTCGACGAGTTCCCTTGCCGGCTTTTCTTTGGCTGTGTTCAATTCCCTGCCGCCCGGCGCGCGATCGAGATGAATTCCGGCATGCGGCAAAGTCTGTCAACATCCAGCACCACCCATGTCTGCTTCCTTTCCACCAGGACCGAACTGACCAGCGAAGAAAGCGGCGGGGGAATCCCGGCATCCTCCGTCTGCTCAAGCCCCTCGGGGAAGGTCCGGAGATTAACCCACCGTTCCAGCAACAGGACGCTCTTCAGGTTCTCGTCCGGCAGCCTGAACAGGATCGCCGTGCGCAGGGATGGAACAGCGCCAAACCCCAGGAAATCGGAAAAATCGACCACGGTATGGATTTCCCCCCGGATATTCGTCATCCCCCTGACCCAGTGCGCCGCCCACGGCACGGGCTGTATCTCCTGCTCGGCGAGCACCTCGAACCCATCCGAGAACGGAAACACGAGGTTCCAGTCACCCACGCGCAGGCTGTATCCACGCCAACTGCGATCCGCCACCACGCTGCTTTCGAGCGCCGCTGCGCCCAGAGACTGCGCTTCCAGCATCTGCAGCTGTTCCAGGGGAGTGGGGTTGCCGTCGATCACGTCTCTTCGATCTTTCGGGGGAATCGGTATTTTCCGTCGAGACGGTATCCAGGTTCGAGAATCATGCAGACTCCCGGGATTCAATCGGTTCCTGGTTGTCGGACGGCTTGGCTATATACCCCGCTGTATCCCGCCCGAGACCCCGCATCCTGCAGGAAACCATGTTCTTGGATGGCACGATGATCATGGGAATACACGTTGTATCCGGGTCATTGTACCGCATGCGCGCGGCCGGGAATCCATTGGCGCCGGGCATGATCAGGTTCATCCGCACGGCGGGCGGACGCTCCCTGGGTGCCACGGCCGTCGCGTCCCGCGCAGCGCCAGCGGACAATGCCAGCCCCCGATCAGAACGGTGCGGGTCAGGTGCCGCCGATGGGGTAAACGTCGGCTTGTATCCACCGGTCCGCATCCTCATAGTGCAGATATCTCATCACCGTGGATGATCCGCAGAGCCTGTGACCTACAGGCGAGCACCTCGTCATCTAATCGTAGACTGTCGAGCTGTTCCGTGAACCATTCCTCCAGTATCTCCTCACGGGTGTATGTCTCCGGGCGTTTTCCCTTGGCACTGCCGCAGTGGTTCCAGATAATCCATTAAGTATTCCTTGAGTTTGTCCGATCTGGTGACGATAATATAGGTAGCTCATCTGCCATGTGTAGAAGGAGCAACGAAGCCGTCCTTCGGGGCGGCTTCAGCCTTTCTGGGCATTGACCCTTTTCCTGCAATATTCCTCATATTCCTTCTGTAATCTGCGCTGCCTGAACGGCGTATTGTTCCACCGCATCCAGAAGTTCGGTCTCGCCGACCGGTTTACTGATATGACCCTCGGCGCCAACGATCTTGCCGCGGGCGCGGTCAAACGGACCGCTCTTGCTGGATACCATGACGACCGGTATCCCGCCGTGATGCCTGCTGTTCTTCACCAGCGAGCAGGTCTGGTAGCCGTCGATCCTGGGCATCAGAATGTCGACAAACAGGAGGTCGGGTTGAAAATCCGCTATTTTCGCGATCGCCTCGAACCCGTCCATTGCCGTGGCCACCTCATGCCCCGCTCCCTCGAGCACCCCGCTTGCCTGGCGCAGGATGGTCTGGCTGTCATCCACCACCAGGATTCTCTTCATGCAGGCATTCTCCCTGGTCCGGACCGGGGCAGCGTCACGCCGGACAAACCGGTCCCGGGGCGATCAGCGGGGCGCCAGATCCCGTTCCCATGCTGCATTGCGCGACTTCCCTACCTGTCAACAGACCATCTCCGTTTTGTATGATAAATTAATAGGTTATAATAACTTACATCATCGAAAATGAACAGGTTCGACCACCCATTCGACGCGTGACCAGGGATACCAGCCCATTGCCGTCCGGCCGGCGCAGGCAGTACCGGTCCCGGGGGCGTTTCGGCTGGGTTCTGCTGGTCTCGCTGCTGGTGCACAGCATCCTTGTTCTCGGCATTTCATTCGTCATGCCCTCCCAGGCGGGAAACCGGAGCTTCGCGCCTTCCATGAAAATCATGCTGGTCTCCACACCCACCGAGACCGCGCCGGATGATACCAACACGCTGGCCCAGAGCAACAGCCTGGGTGCGGACGACGGGGCGGAGCCCCTGCGGCTGTCCATGGATGCGGGCGCCAGGCTGGTGGAACAGCTCGAACGGGAACAGCTGCTGCTCGAGCAGCAGGTCAATGCCTGGCTCTCGTCCGAGCCCAGGGCCGACGCCGCCGACATCCCGGTCATGGATCAAGCTGACCGGGACGCCCTGATGAAGCGCATCGATACCGCCTTCCTCAACGCCCAGGCGAATCCCAGGGAGCGGTTCGTGCACGCCAACTCAAGAGTCTCGGATCTGGCGCCCTACCTGGAGAACTGGCGGATGGTCGTGGAACGCGTGGGCAACCTGAACTATCCGGATGCCGCCAGGAAGCAGCAACTGGAAGGCGAACTCGTGCTGGACGTGGCGGTGCGCGCCGATGGTTCCGTTGCCGACATCAAGATTCTCAGATCCTCCGGCCAGAAAATTCTCGACGACGGTGCCGTACGCATAGTCCGGATGGCCGCGCCTTTCGATGAAATTCCGGAAAGCCTGCGCCGGGACTATGATATCCTGCACATTATCCGGACCTGGAGATTCAGTCACAACACGCTTGCAGATGTCACCCGTTGACTGGCCGGTCCACCGGACCTGCGGATCATCATGACAGACGGTTACCTTACCAATCATTTCCTGGTCTCCATGCCGCAGTTCATGGATGACAATTTCGCCCGTACCGTGACGTTGATCTGCCAGCACGATGCCGACGGGGCCCTGGGAATCGTGGTCAACCGGCTCAGCGCGCATACCCTCGGCGAGATCTACCAGCAACTGAACATCCGGGTGGCGGATCGTCACAGTGCGGCCCAGCCGGTGTTCGAGGGCGGTCCCGTGCATCGCGAATTCGGGCTGGTCGTGCACAGCCTGGAACCCGACCGGCACTGGGAGTCCACCCTCCGGATCAGTGACGGCCTCGCGCTTACCAGTTCCCGGGACATCCTGGTGGACATGGCACGGGGCGCCGGTCCCCGGGAGTCCCTGATGAGCCTCGGTTACGCCGGCTGGGGTCCGGGGCAGCTCGAGCAGGAAATCCTGCAGAACGCCTGGTTCAGCACGCCGGTGGAACGGCGGATACTGTTCGACACCCGGGTGGAAGACAAGTGGAATCATGCCGCCTCGATCATCGGCATGGACCTGAACAAGCTGACCGGCCAGGTGGGCCACGCGTGAAGGGTCGGGTTCTCGGCTTCGACTTCGGTCACAAACGGATCGGAACCGCCAGTGGCAATCGCACCACCGGCACCACCGCGCCGCTTGAAACCGTCGCGGCCACGAGCCAGGGCCCGGACTGGCCACGGCTGGTGGACCTGGTGCACACATGGCGGGCGGATGAACTGGTGGTCGGGCTGCCCCTGCACATGGACGGCAGCGAGAGCCATCTCAGCCGTGAGGCCAGGCGTTTCGGGGACGAACTCGCCAACCGCACCGGCCTGCCCGTGGCCCTGGTGGACGAACGGTTGAGCTCCAGCGAGGCCGACCATGTCCTCACGCTCGGATCGACCCCCGGAAAGTCCCGTCAGCGACGGCGTCTGGCCCACAGGGACAGCATCGCGGCGGAGTTGATTGTCAGGACCTATCTGGCGGACAATCCGGCCCCGACATGCAACCGATAGCGCTGGAGCCGATTCTCGCCCGCATGGACCAGGAAATCCGGGACCTGGCCATGAACGATCCGCTGATGATCGGTATCCATACCGGGGGGGCATGGATCGCGGAACGCCTGCACCGCTCTCTCGCCATCGACTCGCCCCTGTGCAGCCTAGACATTTCCTTCTACCGCGATGATTTCAGCCGGGTGGGACTGAATCCCAGGGTCCGGTCCTCCTCCCTGCCGGCCGACGTGGAGGGCCGGGAGGTGATCCTGGTCGACGACGTGCTCTATACCGGCCGCACCATCCGCGCCGCCCTCAATGAAATCTTCTCCTGGGGACGGCCATCCCTGGTACGGCTGGCTGTCGCGCTGGACCGTCCCGCACGGGAATTGCCGGTACAGGCGGACGTGGTTGGACGAAAGATCGAGCTTGACGCCGACAAGCAGGCCAAGATCACGCGGGACGGCAGCGGTGTCCTGAATTTTGAGATCGTGACCAGGGTCCCATGAGCGACAGCCGTCCGATTCCCTCCGACAGCGCGATACAGTTCGATTCGCATGGCAGGC
Source organism: Gammaproteobacteria bacterium (assembly GCA_022827325.1). GTDB lineage: Bacteria > Pseudomonadota > Gammaproteobacteria > Arenicellales > Poriferihabitantaceae > VYFG01. The sequence continues at coordinate 31,453 of JAJDTE010000018.1, forward strand.
TGCGTCATTTCCTGACCATTCACGGCATGCCCCGGGAAACCCTGCTGGGCATTCTCGACACCGCCGAGTCTTTCATCAGCTTCGGCCAGCGGGAAATCCGCAAGGTCCCGCTGCTCAGGGGAAAGACGCTGGTCAACCTGTTTTTCGAGCCCAGCACCCGGACCCGCACCACCTTTGAGATCGCGGCCAAGCGATTGTCCGCGGATGTCATCAACCTGAGCGCAACCAGGATGTCCACCTCGAAGGGGGAAACCATCCTGGACACGGTGCGCACCCTGGAAGCCATGCATACCGACATGTTCGTGGTGCGGGATTCGGCCAGCGGTTCGTCCCACCTGATCGCCAGCCACCTGCCGCCCCACGTCCGGGTGATCAATGCCGGTGACGGCCGCCATGCCCACCCCACCCAGGCCATGCTGGACATGTTCACCATCCGCCGGGAGAAAGGCGGGTTCGAGGGACTCCGTGTCGCCATCATCGGCGACATTCTCCACTCCCGGGTGGCGCGGTCCCAGATTCACGCCCTCGGCACCCTCGGGGTGGACGAGATCCGGGTGATCGGCCCCCGCACCCTGATCCCGACGGAAATCGAGGCCATGGGGGTCCGGGCTTTCTCCGACATGCGGGCAGGGCTCAGGGACGTGGATGTCATCATGATGCTGCGTCTCCAGCGGGAACGGATGGAAGGACAGCTGGTCCCCAGCGAACAGGAATACTTCAGCCGTTACGGCCTCACCGAGGACAAGCTCAATCTTGCCAGTCCCGATGCCATCGTCATGCACCCGGGCCCCATCAACCGGGGACTGGAGATCTCCTCCAGCGTCGCGGACGGGGAAAAGTCGGTGATACTCTCCCAGGTCACGAACGGCATCGCCGTCCGGATGTCCATCATGGCCACGCTGATGGGGGGGACGGACCGGGAGAACGGACCGGTGACGCCATGAAGATTCTGATCACCGGCGGTCATGTCGTGGACCCGGCCAACGAGGTGGACCGGGAGGCGGATGTTGGCATCGCCGATGGCCGCATCCGGTTTGTCGGAGACGCTGAACCGGGATTCAGCCCCGACCGGACCATCAACGCCTCCGGGCGCTGGGTGCTGCCCGGACTGGTGGACCTGTGCGCCCGCCTCCGGGAACCCGGCGAGGAACAGAAGGCCACCATCGCCAGCGAAACCGCCGCTGCCGCCGCCGGCGGGATCACCGGCCTGGTCTGTCCTCCGGACACCTGGCCTGTCGTCGACACGCCTGCCATGGCCAACATGATCCGTGACCGGGCCGAGTCCGGCGGCTTCAGCAGGGTCCATCCCCTGGGGGCCCTGACGGTGGGGCTGGCCGGAGAGCGGCTCACGGACATGGCCATGCTCGCGGATGCGGGATGCGTCGGGGTCAGCAATGGCCTGAGAGCGGTGGAGAATACGCTGATCATGCGCCGTGCGATGCAGTATGCCTCCACATTCGACATTCCCGTGTTCCTGAGCCCGCAGGACCCCTGGCTCATGGGCAACGGGGTGGTTCACGAGGGCGAGATCAGCACCCGGCTCGGATTGCCCGCCATACCGGAAGCCGCGGAAACCGTGGGGGTAGCCCGTGACCTCGCCTTGATCGAGACCAGCGGGGCCAGGTCGCACATCAGTCTGCTGTCCTGTGCGCGCTCCGTCGGCATGGTCCGGGAGGCCAGGGAGTCCGGCCTGCCGGTGAGCGTCAGCGTGGCGATTCACCAGTTGCTTCTGACCGAGCGGAACATCGGTGCGTTCGACACCCGGTACAAGGTCATACCGCCGCTGCGCACCGAAACGGACAGGGATGCGCTGGTCGAGGGTGTCCTGGACGGCACCATCGACGTGATCTGCTCGGATCATCAACCCCACGGCGCGGACGCCAAGCTGGCCCCGTTCGGCGAGGCGGCCACGGGTATTGCCGGCCTGGAAAGCCTGCTGCCCCTGACACTGTCTCTGGTGCGGTCCGGCGTACTGCCCCGCAGCAGGGCCGTCGCCGCCCTGACCGCCAGTCCCGCCCGGGTGATCGGAATCGACGCCGGGCACCTGACCCCCGGCGGCCGGGCGGACATCTGTGTCGTCGACCCTGAGCACCGTTGGCGGTTCATGCCGGAGACCATGAAAAGCCGCGGCCGGAATTCCCCGTTCATCGGGGAGGAACTCACGGGTCGGGTGGAGATGACCCTCGCCTCGGGAAGGCCGACATTCGAACTGGAAACGCCCTGAAGCCGGGAAGGATTGAATCGGGCGGCCCACGGACGCATATCCTTATCCATGCCAGGGCAGAAAATTCCCCTGTAAATGTTACGATAAGTTAATCCGCTGTTCAGATTGCAGCAAGCCGGCGCTTGCTACCGTGACGCCATACAATCTGATGATCGAGGTATTGAATTGAACAACCAAGCTGCTTTCCTGAAACCGGCGGGACGCAATGCCGGCGTGGCGATGCTGTCCCTGTTTCTCCTGTGGTTCACGCTGCCGACCTTGGTCATGGCCGATGCCGACCATGTGGCCGCCAATCTGCCGGAAGTGAACATCGTGGATGGATTCGCGGAACTGGTGGAGGCGGTAAAACCGGCGGTGGTCAACATCTCGGTAACCGGCACGGTCACTTCCACCAGACGCCTGCCGAATTTCCGCAACCAGTCGCCGGAACTGGAAGAGTTCTTCAAGCGCTTCTTCGGCGACGAGTTCGAAATGCCCGGCGGCGACGGCGGCGACGGAGCCCCCTATGAACGGAAAACCACGGCCGTGGGATCGGGTTTCATCATCGACCCGGAAGGACTGGTGGTCACCAACTACCATGTCATTGAAGACGCCGATGAAATCGAGGTGGTGTTCGATGACGGCACACGGGTTCCGGCAAGGCTGCGGGGGACGGACGGCAAAACCGATCTCGCCCTGCTGGAGATCGACGGCGATACGCCCTTCCCCTACGTGATCTTCGGTGATTCGGAGAAGGCCAGGGTGGGTGACTGGGTGGTTGCCATCGGCAATCCCTTCGGCCTCGGCGGCACCACCACGAAGGGCATCATATCGGCCCGTGGCCGGGATATCCGCTCGGGGCCGCTGGATGATTTCATCCAGATTGACGCCCCGATCAACCGCGGCAATTCCGGGGGCCCGCTGTTCAACATGAAGGGCGAGGTCATCGGCATCAACAGTGCGATCTTCTCACCCAACGGCGGGAGCGTGGGTATCGGCTTCGCGATTCCTTCCGCCATGGCGAGCAACGTCGTCAGCCAGCTGCAGAACACGGGTTCGGTCCAGCGCGGCTACCTCGGTGTTCAGATACAGTCGGTGAATGACGATATTGCCGACAGCCTGGGACTGGACCAGGCCCGGGGGGCGCTGGTGACCCAGGTAATCGAGGGCAGCCCGGCGAAAGCGGCCGGCCTCAAAGCCGGAGACGTGATCCTCAGCTTCGACGGCAAGGACATACCGCGTATGCGGGAGTTGCCCAAGATCGTCGCACTGACCGAAATGAACAAGGAAGTGGACGTGGTGGTCTGGCGGGATGAGAAGGAGATGACCATCCGGGTTTCAGTCGGCGGCAACAGTGACGGCACAACCGCCGGACCCGTCAACGGCAGCGACGAATCCGAGGCGGGGAAACTGGGGCTCAGGCTGGGTCAGCTGGATGACAACGCCAGGGAACAGTTCAGCATTCCCGAAGGCAGCAGCGGCGTGCTCATCACCGAAGTGGCACCCGACAGCCCGGCCGCTGAACGCGGCCTGGCGCGCGGCGAACTGATCACCAAGGTCGGCAACAGCGATGTGGAAACACCCGAAGGGGTGCAGGAGGCCATCAGGCAGGCCATCGACGACGGCAAGAAGTCCGTGCTGATGCTGGTCGAACGGGAAGGCCGGGTCCGTTACGTGGCGATACCGCTGGACGGGTAGTCCGGTTCACCCCCCGTTGCCATGAACCAGGTGAACGCCGCGGCATGCCGCGGCGTTTGATCCCTTGCGGTACCGCGCCACCAAACAGCGTCCGGATTTCCGTACAATGTCGACATGAACAAGCCCGTGACGCCCCCGGCAGCCCATGCCATGATCTGGCAGTCAATGCGCTCGGAAGTGGAGCAGCTGATTGCGGGTGAAGCCATCCTTGCCCATTTCGCCCAGTCCGTGGTGCTCGACCATCCGGACTTCGAGCATGCGCTGGCATCGCTGCTGTCCCAGAAGCTCGAATGCCCGATCCTGCCGAGGGAGTACTTCAAGCGGGTCGCGTTGCATGCGCTGACGGACGAACCATCCATCGGCGACTCCGCCCGGGAGGACCTGGCCGCCGTCTGTGACCGCGACCCGGCCTGCAACCGCTACTCCGAACCCTTTCTCTACTACAAGGGCTACCAGGGACTCCAGGCCTACCGTATCGCCCACTGGCTGTGGCAGCATGAACGCCGCGACCTGGCGCTCTTCCTGCAGGGCCGGATGAGTGAGATCTTCGCCATGGACATCCATCCCGCCGCCCGCATCGGCTGCGGCATCCTCATCGACCATGCCCATGCCATTGTCATCGGTGAAACCGCGGTGGTGGGGGACAATGTCTCCATGCTGCATGAGGTCACCCTGGGCGGTACCGGAAAGGAGGCCGGGGACCGGCACCCGAAAATCTCCAGCGGGGTGCTGATCGGGGCCGGTGCCAAGATCCTCGGCAACGTCAGGATCGGGGAAGGCGCCAAGATCGGCGCCGGCAGCGTGGTGCTGAATGATGTCAGGTCGCATTCCACGGTAGCCGGTGTGCCGGCAAGGCCGGTGGGGGACTGCTCCAGCAGCCAGCCGGCCCTGGACATGGACCACACCCTGGACGGGGAAGAGTCGGATCAGCCCTGAAGAAAGCGGGGTCCTGTCCGGAATCGGCACCGGGCCGATGCAAACCCGGCGGTCGTCGTTGTCCGCGAATCCGGGGTACGGTATGCGGCCACGAACAGGCCACCACCGCCATCGCCCGCGGCATGAACCGGCCGTTGTCCCGTCAGGGTGACCGGCGACGACCCCGGTGCCGGTGCTTCAGAAGGATGACCCGGGCTGGGTGAGAAATTCCGTCTCCTCATCGGTGGACTCCCTGCCGAGGATGGCGTTGCGGTGCGGGAAGCGGCCGAAGCGCTCGATGATCTCCCAGTGCCGGCGGGCAAAATCCAGGTTCATCCCGAACATCTCCCGGTCTTCGGGATCCGCCTGCTCCGCCAGGGCACCGAACAGTTCCATGGATTTGTCCTGCATCGCGAGGTCCTCGCTGTGTTCAAACGGCAAGTAGGCGAATACCCGCTGAATCGGCTGCAGTTCCAGGTGGGTGCCGGCGGCGACCATCTCCTCGGCCATTGCCAGCGCCGCCGTGTCAAAGGCGAAGGATTCCGCCCTGCCCCGGTACATGTTCCGGGGAAACTGGTCACAGCAGATGATACTGGCCAGCATGCCCCGGGGCGCCTCCCGCCAATGGTCGAGCCGGCCGTCAAATACCGCCCGGGTCACCGATTCGAACCTGGTCCGGATTTCCAGGTCCACATCGTCATTCTTGCCGAACCAGACGGGTTGACGTTCGTCGCTGATCTCCTTGGCGGTCACACCGTGACCGAACCAGAAGGTCAGTATGCTGTCGATGGTTTCAACCATGGATTCGGATGACATGAGCACTCCGCTGCGAACTTGATAGAATAGGCCGATTGACTTGACGCCCCGGCGGGGCTTTCGAGGGCCGCCACCCTACCATAACCACCGAGATTTTTTCCACCGGCTTCCTGCCCGCGCCCTGACCGATCGGACAATATGGCAATACGAATATTCCTGGCCCTCATTGCCGTTGCCGGCATCATGTGGTACCTGGCCTGGTATCACAGGGCCGATCCGGAATCGCGCCGGCGCTCGCTTCGGACCGTCACACTCTACGGGATCGGCATCGGCTTGCTGGTACTGGTGGTCACGGGACGCATTCCCTGGCTGTTCGCACTGTTCAGCGCCGCGGTTCCCTGGATCAACCGGGCAATGGCGGCGAGACGGGCCTGGTTCTTTTTCCGGGAGTGGCGCGGGGGGGATCCCGGCGGCGCCGGTGGCGGGGGCCGCCGGCAGGAGACCGGCAGACCCATCGAAAGCATGACCAGGGAGGAGGCCCTGGAGATTCTCGGCCTGGAGCCCGGCGCCACCCGGGAGGAAGTCATCGACGCGCACCGCAAGCTCATGTCCAGGGTCCACCCGGACAAGGGCGGCTCCGACTATCTCGCCCAGAGCATCAACCAGGCACGCAAGATCCTGCTGGACGACCGCTGAGCCTGCGGCTACCGGCCGCCGCCCGCCTCGCCGGATCCGGTGCCAGGAAGCGCCCCGCCGACCCCCGGCATGCGCCCGTGAGCCCCGGGAAGGGCGTAGGGCCGTCGGTTACAATCCGGGCATCCGCAGCACACGACAAGCGCAATGAGCAAATAAGACCTCGAGAGCGACAGTGCCTTCAGAAGCGAATCGCTGCTGGGACGGCACTGGGAAATGACCTACGGGGGAGCCCTGTCGTTCCTGAGGAGAAAATACACCCGTGACATCGATGGCGCGGATATCGTGGTGTCCGGGGTGCCCTACGACTGCGCGACATCGTTCAGGCCGGGCGCCAGGCTGGGGCCCCGGGCCATCCGCGCCGCATCCGTCCAGCTGGCGGAACTTCCGTCCTTTCCTTTCGGTTTCGATCCCTTCGATTATGTCGCCGTCGCCGACTACGGGGACTGCTATTTTGATTTCGGATACCCGCATCACGTTGTGGAAAAGATCGAGGAACACGCGAATACCATCATCGGAAGCGGCGCCATGATGCTGACGTTCGGCGGGGACCACTTCGTCACCTATCCGCTTCTGCGGGCACATGCGCAGAAGTACGGCCCGATCTCGCTCGTTCATTTTGATGCGCACCCCGACACTTGGGAAGATGACGGCAAGCGACTGGACCATGGATCCATGTTCGCAAGGGCGGCCGAAGAGGGAATCGTCGATCCCGCCCGGTCGGTACAGGTCGGTATACGTACCTACAACGCGAACCGTTACGGCTACACCGTGCTTGACGCCCCGTGGATTCACCGGCACGGTGCGGCCAGAACCGTGGAGGAGATCCGGCGGGTCGTCGGCGATCACAACGCCTACCTGACCTTCGACATCGACTGCCTTGACCCATCCTTTGCACCGGGGACCGGTACACCTGTCGCCGGCGGATTGTCCACAGCCACGGCCCTTGAAATCATCCGGTCCCTGGGGGACCTCGAGATCATCGGCATGGACGTGGTGGAAGTCGCGCCGGCCTACGATCTGTCTGAAATCACCGCCATCGCGGCAGCCACTTTGGCCCACGACTTCATTTGCCTGCAGGCAATCAGGAAGGGCGCGGTGCCTGTTTCGGACACGGGATAGCTTTCCGGTACCGGTCAACACCCCGCAGTGCAGCACGATTCAAGCCGTGACCGCCGCACAGCGTTAAAGCCGGTTTCTGAAGACAAATCAGCGGATGATGCGTTAAGATATCCCTGAAGCCTCGTTCGTCATCCAGACACAACTTACGGAAGGTACCACTCTGTCCCGGCCTAACACACACTCCTGGTGCAAGGCCAGCCTCCTGCTCGGCCTATTGCTTGCATTCGCGTGGCCCACCGCCATGAACCTGGCCGGAGCCGGGAACAGCCGCTACTTCAACATCAGCCCCTCCGCCATCTCGGAACATATCAGCAGCGCTGTGTCACGGCGTGAATATCCGGGGTCCGCGCGGATCAGGGGCGCGGGCCTCAACGCGGATCTGAACCTGCATTACACCCTGGATAGTGACCTGCAGCGGGAAGCCGAGCGACTGCTGCAGAAATACAACCCGGACTATGCTGTGATCGTTGCCATGGACCCGGAAAGCGGCCGCGTGCTTGCCATGGCGGACAGCAGCAGGGCGCCGCTGCCGGAGGATTCCCTGGCCCTGCGCAACACCTACCCCGCGGCCTCGGTGTCGAAGATAGTCACCGCGGTGACCGCCCTCGACCAGGGTGTGGTCGACGTGGACACGGTGATTCCATTCAACGGAAAAACGACCAGCCTGTACAAGAAGAACGTCTTCAGGCACAAGGACAACAAATGGACGCGGAAACCCACGTTCAGGGAATCGTTCGCGAAGTCCAACAACACCGTATTCGGGCGCGTGGGCGCGGTTTCCCTGGGCGGTGAACAGCTGATGGACTATTTCCAGCGGCTGGGGTTCAACATGCGGTTCACTTCGGATTTCCATTTCCCCAACGGTACCGTTGAACTGGATCCGTCCGATGCGTGGCAGGTTGCGGAAAGCGCCTCCGGGTACACGCGGCGCAATACCCTCTCGCCGCTGCATGCGGCGGCACTGGCCGCCACCGCGGTCAACGGCGGAAAAATGATCGCCCCGGTGCTGGTGGACCGCGTGACCGGACCGCAGGGCATCCCGCTGTACGTGTACGAGAATCCCGCGGTGTCACCGGCCATGCGGCAGGAGACCTCCGACAAGCTCAAGCAGTTGATGACCGCCACGGTAACCATGGGATCGGCCAGGAGATTCTTCCGGGGATTCCACAGGAAATCCTACAAGGATGTCGTCGTTGGCGGCAAGACCGGCTCCCTCACCGGCACCGACCCGGCCGGCCGCTATGACTGGTTCGCCGGGTTTGCCGAGCAGGGGCACCGCAAGATCGCCTTCGCGGCCCTTTGCATCAACAAGGAGAAATGGTACGTGCGGTCCGCAAGGCTGTCCCGGGAACTGCTCGAATACTACTTTCAACCGCCGCAGAACGCCTGAATCCGCGCGATTCCCGCACCCCATGAAACAATACCTGGACGCCGTCAGGGAAACCCTGGAATCCGGCACAAGAAAAGAAAACCGCACCGGAGTGGACACCCTGTCCACGTTCAATATCAACTACGAGATCGATCTGCGTGAAGGGTTTCCGCTGCTGACCACGAAGGAGATTTCCTGGAAGAACATCGTCATCGAAAACCTGTGGTTTCTGTCCGGCCGCACCGATATTGCCCTGCTGCGCAAGCACGGCTGCAAATTCTGGGACCCCTGGGCGGACGAGGAAGGCAAGGTTCCGAGCGCCTACGGCAATTTCTGGCGGCACTTTCCCTTGCCGGACAACGGCACAAATGACCAGATCGCCTATGTTGTCGACACCCTGAAGAACAACCCCATGAGCCGGCGGATGGCGGTCGCCGCCTGGGCTCCCGGCAACGCGCAATCAAGCGCCCTGCCGCCCTGCCATGCGTTCTGGGTGGTCAACGTGCAGAATGACGACGCCGGTAATCCGCATCTTTGCCTGCACCTGACACAAAGAAGCTGCGATATCGCCCTGGGCGTTCCCTACAACATCGCGGGGTACTCTCTGCTGGCGGAACTGTTCGCCCGATTCGGCGGCATTCCGGCGGGCATTTTCGGCCATACCCTGATCGATGCGCACATCTACACCGCCCGGGCCGACGGGAGCATGGCCGAGTACGACCATATTCCCGGCCTGAGAGAGCAGCTCGGGCGGGAACCCCGGGCACTCCCGCAGCTGGAGATCGATGAATCCATCCGTTCCCTGGACGACATCGAGCCCCTGCTCGATCTCGATACCGGGGAGATCATGGACAAGTTCCGGCTCCACGGCTACCACCCGCATCCCGCCATCAGCTTCAAAGTGGCGGTCTGAGACGCACCGCCACGGGAAACCCGCAGATTGATGGAAGTCCCCGTCCCCCTGCGCGGTGCCATCGTGGCAATGACCCGGGACCGCGTGATCGGCCTGGAAGGCCGCCTGCCATGGCACTACTCCGATGATCTCAGGCGGTTCAAGCGCCGCACCATGGGGTGCGCCATCATCATGGGAAGAAAGACCTGGGAATCCATCGGTTCCACCGCACTGCCGGGGCGGCGCAACATCGTCGTCACCCGGAAAGGGGTCGGGGGAGTGGAATGCCACGGCAGCCCCGGAGAGGCCCTCGACGCCTGCGGCGACAGCGATGCGTGGGTCATCGGCGGCGGCCAGGTCTACCGGTCCGCGATGCCGCTGCTCAATCTGCTGGATGTCACCTGGGTGCCCGACAGAATCGGGGCGCCCGGGGCGGTGACATTCCCCTCCATCGATCCCGATCTCTGGGAAGTGTCCGCCGAGGGGCCTCTGGAAGGCGACTCCGGGCTCTGGAACACCATCTATCTTCGGCGGTAGGGACACCGAACGGGCGGAATCCTGCCGGCTGTTCCCGGGCCGGGATATCCATGTTTCCCGGACGACTGGGTCCTCAGGTCACGGCTTCCCCGCTCCGGCCCGGAGCCCTACAGCGACTGGCACAGGCGGCGTGCGTCCAGAATGGCGGCATGGATGTTGCGGCTGGCGACCGCATCACCGACCCGGTACAGCGCCGGTGCACCGTCATGTGGCTGCCGCTTGCCTGACAACAGCGCGCCGTAATCCGTCACGCCATCGTTGACGCTGTGGGGCCTCAGAGCACCGTAGAGCGCATCGTTGGGCACGGTGCCGTGCTCCACGATCATGTAATCCACCACGCGGTCAATGAATTTTCCCCCGCCGAACTCGTTCTCGAACACCGCCCGCAGGCGATCCGAATCATGCTCCACGCGCCGCAGACGGTAATCCGGCGTGACGGTTACCCCCTTGTGATGGAATCGCCTCATGTACATGGGAAAGTTCGAGGATCCCATCTCGGCGCAGGCACTGCGGTCCGGGGTCACCAGTTCCACCCGCGCCTCCCCTTCTGCGATCTGATCCACGGTGGACGCGCCCTGGTGCTGTCCGTGGTCATCGTAAACCAGCACATCTCCGGAAACCGGGGTGCCGGACAGAACGTCCCAGGTGCTGAGACAGGCCTCGGCACCCGGAACCAGGTGGGTGTCCGGCAGGCCCCCGGTGGCGATGACAATCACATCGGGCGTCTCGGCAAGGACGGTTTCCTCGTCAGCTAGCACATTCCAGTGGACTGCCACGCCCAGGTGCCCGAGTTCCGCGGCTAGCCAGTCGGTGATGCCCAGAATGTCCCGCCGGACCTCCGCCCTGCCCGCGAGCAGGACCTGTCCGCCCAGTTCGCCGGAAGCCTCGAACAGGACAACCCGGTGTCCGCGCTCCGCGCAGACCCTGGCGGCCTCCATTCCCGCGGGCCCGCCGCCCACCACGACTACCCTGCGTCCGGGTTTCCGCGCGCGGGTGATCTGCTGCGGCACCTCGTTCTCCCTGCCGGTGGCCACGTTGTGCGTGCAGACCATGTCCCCTTCGTTGTAGATCCGGTCGATGCAGTATCCCGCACCCACGCACGGGCGAATACGGGACTCCTGCCCGGATTGCAGCTTGTGGACCAGCCAGGGGTCGGCAATATGTGCCCGGGTCATGCCCACGAGGTCGAGGATTCCCTCGGATATGGCGTAGCGGGCGGTGGCGAGGTCAAGGATGCGGGTAGCGTGAATCACCGGCAGGTCGAGTTCCCGCTTGAACAGCCCGACGGTCTGCAGCCATGGAGCCAGCTTCTGGAACATGGCCGGCACCGCGAACCAGCCGAGCTCAAAATCATTGTCGAACCTGCCGACATTGAGATTGAAATAGTCCACGCACCCCTGCTCCTGCATCAGGTGCAATGCCTCCAGGGATTCCTCGGGCCTGAGCCCGTCCGCCAGCTTGCTGTCGGTATCCACCCTGGCGCCCACCACGAAATCATCCCCCGCCGACTCGCGGATCGCCTCCAGGACTTCCAGCATGAACCGGGCCCGGTTCTTCAGGGAGCCGCCATATCCGTCCCGTCGATGGTTGGTGTGCGGGGACAGGAACTGGCCCGGCAGGTGCCCGTTCTGCATCACCTCCACGCCGTCCACCCCCCCATCACGGCAACGCCTGGCAGCGGCGGCATAGTCGCCGACGACCCTGCGGATGTCCCATTCATCCATCTCCTTGGGGAAGCCCCTGTGCGCTGGCTCACGCACCCGGGACGGTGCCACCAGGGGGAGCCAGTTGCCGGCATTCCAGGTGCTGCGCCGGCCCAGGTGGGAGATCTGGCAAACGGTCCTGGCGCCGTGACCGTGAACCCGGTCGGTCAGGCTCTTCAGATAGGGAATGATGGCGTCGGTCCCCACATCGAGTTGGCCGAACACCGACGGGGAATCCGGCCCCACACAGGAGGATCCGCCGAACATGGTCATGCCGATCCCGCCCCTGGCCTTTTCCTCGTGATAGCGCTGGTAGCGCTCCTTCGGCATTCCCTCCTCCGCAAAGGCGGGGGAATGCGGCGTGCTGACGATCCGGTTCCTGAGCGTCAGGTGCCGGATGGTGAAAGGCTGCAGCAGCGGATCCTGGGATATTGTCATCTTTGTTGATTCTTGTCTTTGGCTTGGTTTGACTGATTCTTGTTTCCGTATTGCGATGGTACAACCCGGAAGTCAACTGAACCCTCGAACAAGTGTACCCCTTACAGGCGCATGGCGCATTTCTCCGATCCCGGTCGTTGATGCCGGTGAATCGGATCATCTGGAACCACTGAAACACCTGATTTGCAAAAGCCACATAGCAGAAACTCGATCGTTCTGCAGGTTTGGTGTTGATTGCTAGACCTGTCGTTGAAGCGTTCTTGCCAAATTTACGCAAGGTATTCGTGATCATAGCCAGGCAAGCAATCTGGAAATCGGAGTGTCGGTGGTATACTTGTTTTCAGGCGGCTCCATGTCACGATCATTCCCAGCGATGCCGGCTGGTCGGTAAAGGGGAGCATGCTGTTGCCTGGATCACGCCGTGTCAAACTTGCGATGCCTCCCGCCAACGAAAAGCGCCTTAGGGGCACCATAATTCCTTCCTGATGCGAGATAACCGGGCAGAACCCTGAAGTTGGATGAAAACATGACAAGTCATGCAACGCTCCTCGAGCGCATCACGGTCCGGCCCGACGTGTTCGCCGGAAAACCGATTGTGCGAGATATGCGGATCTCCGTAGAGTTGATTCTCAACCTGATGGCCCAAGGCGTTTCCCAGGAAGAAATACTGGAGGACTATCCGGGCCTGGAACCGGAAGATATCCGCGCATGTACAGCATATGCCGCATGTTGCATTGCATCAACCGGGAACCGAGATTGAACCAACGTGATTCGGAGCTTCCGATGCAGGTACACCGAGCGGCTTGCCAATGGTTATCGGGTGGCCCGATTCGTCAATATCGAACGTGTGGCGCGGCGCAAGCTCGCGCAACTGGATGCGGCCGCGACGCTGGAGTTTCTGCGGGTGCCACCCGGAAATCGGCTTGAAGCGTTGAGAGGAGACCGCAGGGGCTGGTACAGTATCCGTATCAACGAGCAGTGGCGTCTATGCTTCCGCTTCGCCAACGGAAACGCTCACGATGCCGAGATTGTGGATTATCATTGACCTGCGCTGATTGAATTATTGTCAATTGAGGAAATTTACTCATGACCCGACTTGCGCCAGTACACCCGGGTGAGGTTCTGAAGCACGATTTCATGGAACCGTTTGACTTGTCTGCCCCCGGGCTTGCCAGGGCCATCGGTGTGTCTCCGGCTCGGATCAACGATATCGTTCGCGGCCGCCGTGGGATCACAGCGGAAACAGCACTGCGCCTTGCCCGGTACTTCAAGACGGATGCCCGCAGCTGGATGAACCTTCAGGATCGATATGAACTCGAACTTGCAGAACGGGCCCATGCTGATTCATTGCGCGAGATCCAACCCCGGGAATTTGCCTGAGCTTTCAGCAACTCCCCGCTATTCCCATCTCACCAGTATGAACACGACCTCAGACAACAGTGGGTTGTGAACCCGAAAAATTGTATGGTTCTGATGTTTTATTTCCCTCCTGGCCAGGAATCAGAACCAAGCCCGAAAACTAAACAAGCGGTGCCAGAGTAAGGCGTAAGCCGGTATTGGGACCACAACAAGGTTTCAAACGTCCGAATTCCCCCCGTGATTCCTTTCCAGGGGGGCAGTTCACGAATTGCGGACAACCTCCCCTCATCCCGTTGTTTGTCAACGTGCCGGGGCATTCCCCCCTGTACAGATCGGATGAATTATCAATGGCTCCCCATCTCGGATTGCCGTGCACCCACTCCAGGAAAATCCGGGATAGAATGCAATTCGCGCGGAATCGTGTTTCCTGTTACGCAGGCGACCAGATCCTGAAGCGATCAACCATCACCTTTGACCCGTCGACAGTACTGTATGCACCCCCCTGTCCAGAGAATTCACGTCACCATCATGGGACCTGTCTACCTCCCGTTGCAGGGAATTTACCTGCAACCGTACGGAATCGGCGAGTAGCCCTGTCATGCGTTACACGCTCCGGCAGCTCACATACTTCGTTGCCACCGGCGAGGCGAGCAGTATCCTGAAAGCGTCGGAGAACATTCACGTCTCCCAGCCCTCGATCTCCAGCGCCATTGCCCATCTCGAGCAGACATTCGGGGTCCAGTTGTTCGTGCGGCATCATGCCCAGGGCATGACGCTGACCACTGCCGGCCGGGAACTGTTCCGGGAAGCCAGGGCCCTGCTGGCCCAGGCGGAGCGGCTCGAGGGATACGCCGGTGAACTGGCCGGGAAGGTGTTCGGCAGCATCGAGGTGGGCTGTTTCAACCCCCTGGCCCCGATCATCACTCCGGAACTCTGCCACGAATTCATGCGCCTTCATCCGGATACGGATATCCGGGTACGCGAAGCCCACCAGGCGGAACTGCTGCAGCTGCTGCGGCAGGGAACCATCGACATCGCCCTGACCTATGACCTGCAGCTCCAGGGCGATATCCAGTTTCTGCCCCTGGCGGGACTGCCCCCGTACGTGCTGCTCGGGGCGGATCACCCCCTGGCTGCGCGGAAATCCCTGGACCTGAAGGATCTGGAAAGGGAGCCCATGATCCTGCTGGACCTTCCGCTGAGCAGCGAGTATTTCATGTCGCTCTTCCGTGAGCAGGGTCTCAAGCCCATGATACGCGCCCGCACCCACCTGACGGAGGTCCAGCGGGCCCTCGTCGCCGGCGGCAGGGGGTACAGCCTGGCCAATGTCCGTCCGCTCAACCGCCATGCCCTGGACGGCAAGTCGCTGCGCTACATCAGGCTCGATGGAGACCATCCAGTCCTGACGCTGGGGATCGCCACCCTCGCCACCACCCAGACCAACCCCGTCCGCAAGGCCTTCATCAGTCACTGCCGCAACTGCGTCAGCGACCATTCAATACCGGGCATGACCCCGGGCTTTGATTAGCCGGGACGGATGCACTGAATCGGGAATCGCTATTTACAGTACCAACGCGATTCCATCTAATATTGAAGTGCCCCCGTACGGGGCACAATAACCCCACCGAAATGAATCAGACAGCCATCGACATCGCCGGTGTGACCAAGTTCTATGGCTCGGGACCGGACGCGGTGCGTGCGCTCCACGATATCCATTTCCAGATCCAGCACAACGAATTTTTCACCCTGCTGGGTCCCTCGGGCTGCGGCAAGACCACATTGCTCCGGATCATCGGCGGATTCGAGGACATCAGCGAGGGAACCCTGAGATTGTTCGGCGAGGATATCCAGGAACTGCCGCCGAACCGGCGCCCCGTCAACACCGTATTCCAGCATTACGCACTGTTTCCCCACATGAGCATCCGCGACAATGTGGGCTTCGGGCTCAAGATGCAGGGCAGACCCCCGGAGGAAATCCACCGGCGCTCGGACCAGATGCTGGAGCTGGTCCGGCTGTCGGAGTATGCCGAGCGGCGCCCGTCCCAGCTTTCGGGCGGCCAGAAGCAGCGGGTGGCGCTAGCCAGGGCCCTGGCCCCGGAGCCCAAGGTGCTGCTGCTGGACGAGCCGTTGTCCGCGCTGGACCTGAAACTGCGCCAGTCCATGCGCCACGAACTCAAGCAGATCCGGGAGGAACTCGGCATCACCTTCATCTTCGTCACCCATGACCAGGAAGAGGCCCTGATCATGTCGGACCGCATCGCCGTGATGTCCCACGGGGCGCTGCAGCAGGTGGGCACCCCGGAGGAGATCTACAACCACCCGCTGAACCGCTTCGTGGCGGACTTCATCGGCGAGACCAACCTGGTGGAGGTCCAGGTCCGGGAGATCGGCGACAGCGGTGCTACGGTCACGTTCGCCGGCCACACCCTGGCCTGCAGCGTCAATGAAAACCAGGTCCACGAGCCAGGTGAGATCGCCCACATGTCCATACGCCCGGAGCACATCGGCATCACCCCGGGGGAAGAGACGGGAGCTGCCCTCAGGGCGACGGTGCTTCGCAAGATCTTCCTCGGTACCGACATCCATGTGGCCTGCAGCCTGCCCACGGGCGAGGAACTGGTCGCCCGGGTGCAGAGTACGGCGGCCGGCGTCGCGGCGCTGTCGCCCGGCGACGGGGTCACGCTGGATATAGACCCCCACCGAATCGTGCTGCTGGGTGACTGAGCGCCATGGCCGGACCGGGAAACAGCAGGGGCTTCCAGGGTGTGTTCACCCCGCTGCGCTACTGGCTGCTGCTGCCGTCCTGGCTGGTGGTCGGCTTCTTCATGGTGGCGCCGGTACTCATCATGCTGGTGTATTCCTTCCTCACCAAGGAATTCCGCGGCGGCGTGATCTGGGAATTCACACTCGCGGCCTATGACCAGTTCTTCCTGGACCGGGGACTGTTCGGCGACGAGCCCCCGAAAATCGAGTGGACCTACATCGGCATCTTCTGGCGCTCGGTCTGGCAGGCCGGGCTTGCCACCGTGCTCTGCCTCCTGATCGGGTTTCCGACCGCCTACTACATTGCCACCCGGCCGCCGGCGACCCGCAACATCTGGGTGTTTCTGGTCACCATCCCCTACTGGGTGAACCTGCTGATTCGCACGGTATCGATGAAGTTCCTGATCCGGGACAACGGCCCCATCAACGAATGGCTGCTGTCCGCCGGACTGATCGCGGAGCCGATCCACCTCATCAACACGCCCGTGGCCGTCCAGCTTGGCCTGTTCTACAGTTACCTGCCTTTCATGGTGCTGCCCATCTATGCCGCCATCGAGCGGTTCGACTTCTCCCTGTGCGAAGCAGCGGCGGACCTCTACGCCGGGCGCTGGTTCGCCCTGTGGCACATCATCATTCCCAACGTCAGGCCCGGGATTGTTGCGGGCTGCATCCTGGTGTTCATTCCCAGCCTGGGGGCGTTTCTCGCCCCGGATCTGCTGGGGGGCGCCAAGAACTTCATGATCGGCTCACTGATCGAGGAACAGTTCAAGGGCACCGCGGGCAACTGGCCGTTCGGCGCCGCGGCATCCATGATCCTGCTCAGCGTCGTGCTGGTGGTGCTGTTTTTCAATGCCCGCAACCGGGCGGCCCAGACGTCCGGCGCGGGACACTGAACCATGGCACGGAAAACCGACATCCGGCATTACCAGGGCTTCCTGCCCATGACCGTGCTTTGCATGGTGCTTTTGTACGGGCCGCTGATCATCGTGATGGTCTACTCGTTCAACGATTCGCTGTCCATCACCCGCTGGGGAGGATTCAGCCTGCGCTGGTATTACGATGTCTTCTTCGGCCTGGAGGCGCCGAAATTCCAGAAGGCCGCTTTCAATTCCTTCAGTATCGCCATCATGGCGGCGATCACCTCCACCACGATCGCGGTGGCGGCGGCAGTGGGGATGATCCGGGGGGGCCAGTTCCGGGCCAAGACCGCGAGCTTCGCGCTCATCAGCCTGCCGCTGATGGTGCCCGAGATTGTCACCGCGGTGGCCACCCTGATCTTCTTCACCACGATCGGATTCACCGCGGGCTACGCCACCATACTGGTGGCCCATATCGTGTTCTGCATCCCGTTCGCCTATCTCCCCATCGCGGCAAGGCTGGAAGGGATCGAGAACATCTACGAGGAAGCGGCGATGGACCTCTACGCCAGCCGGGGCCAGGCCTTTTTCCAGGTGCTGATGCCGCTCATGCTGCCGGGCATCATTTCCGGGTTCCTGCTGGCCTTTGTGATCTCCCTGGATGATTTCATCATCACCAATTTCGTCAAGGGCGCCGGCATCGAAACGCTTCCCACCGCCATCTTCGGCGCAGTCAAGCAGGGCATCAAGCCCAATATCATGGCAATCTCCACCCTGCTTCTGCTACTTTCCTTCGTGTTTGTCACCCTGTCCTGGTTTGCTGGCCGGATGGGCTCAAAAAACCCCTAACCAATAGAGGATATCATCATGAAAAAAGCATTGTTCACCTGTCTGACAGCTGCGGGCCTGGCCCTAGGCGCCGGACCCGCATTGTCCGCCGGCAAGCTGTCCGTCTACCACTGGTTCGAATACATCCCGCAGGAATTGCTGGACAAGTTCGCCGCGGAGCATGACGTGGAAGTGACCATGGACACCTACGACTCCAACGAGGCGCTGCTGGCGGCGCTGAAAGGCGGCAAGCTCGGCAGCTACGATGTTGCCGTTCCCGGGGATTACATGGTGGAGATCCTGGCGAAGGAAGGGATGCTCGATACCATCGCCGCAGGGGAATTGGCGAACAAGGGCAACATCCTGCCGCAATGGGCCGACGTCTCTTTCGATCCCGGCCGCATGCATTCCATCCCCTACCAGTGGGGCTCCACCAGCTTCACCGTCAACCGGGACGCATTCCAGGGCGACATCCGCACCACGGACATGCTCTTCAATCCCCCGGCGGAACTGTCCGGCAAGATCAACGTCCTCGACAGCCAGGGCGAACTGCTGGCGCTGGCCTCCATCCACCTCGGAATCGAGCAATGCTCCAGTGACAAGGAGAAGCTGAAGCAGCTGAACGCCCTGGTGCAGGGGGCAAAGGAGCACTGGGCGTCTTTCATTTCCGATGGCGCCAAGGACGTCCTGGTATCCGGGGAAGCGGCAGTCGGCATGATCTGGAACGGCTTTTCCGCCAAGGCCCGGGGGGAAAACGCCGCGCTCGAGTATTCCTATCCGAAGGAAGGCTACCTGGTCTGGATGGACAATGTTGTCCTGCTGAAAGACGCCCCGAACCGGGAGAACGCCCTCAAGTTCATGGATTTCCTGCTTGAGCCGGAAAACGCGGCGGCAGTGACCAACTTCGCCCAGTACACCGCGGGAGTGGGCGGCGTGGATGACCTGCTGGACGCCGAACTCAAGGCGTCTCCGGAACTCAATCCCCCGGCCGATGCGCCGGCAGGCCAGTTCGTCCAGGTCTGCGAGGAAGAGACCCAGGTGCTGTACGACGCCATCTGGACCAACCTGAAGAAGTAACCGGGAATCGAACCCGCGCGGGCGGGGCCGGCTGTCCGGCCCCGTCCCATCCGGACTGACCGATGCGGGAGTTCGGCAGCTTCCTTTTCTGGCTGTTCGCACTGACCGGCTCCGTGCTGGTCCTCAATCTGGCGATGAAAGCCCTTTCGCTGCCGGTCGATATCGGCATTGTGGCCGCCATCCTGCCGCTGGTCGTGGCCTTCGCCATTCTGGAACGGGGCGGCGGGGAAAGGATGACGCGGAAGATACTGGCCTACGTGGCCTGGTTCTTCGGCGGCTTTGCGGTCATCGTGCTCACCGCTTCCATGCTGGCCCTGATACAGTGATCCCGGGGGCAGGGAGCGCCGTCAGGCCGGGTTCACCACCTCCCTGCGGAAAGGCAGGGCTCCATCGGTCCCGCCGCTGTCCAGTTCCCGGGCGTAGCGGTGACCGGCGAATGTGGCCCAGGCAATGGGCGCCGGCGCCTCGGCATCGCCGATGACGCGGACGGTGCGGATGCCCGCATCCTCCCAGTCCTGCTCCCTGGCGGCGAGTGCCCGCCAGAGTCTGTCATCGCTTTGCTGGGCGGTCACCAGCACCACCGCGTCGGCCTCCAGCAGTCCGCTTTCCCCGGTGTAACTGCATGCCGTGTCCACGCTGTCCCGGCGTATGCCGGACACCGCGCGGTTGAGAACCAGGGTCACGCCCAGTGCCGCAAGGTGCCGATGGATGGTGCCCTGTTCCAGCGTATTGCCGGTCCACTCGGAAACATGGGACGACGGTGTCACCAGGGTTACCGTGGCGCCGTTCTGTACCAGCAGTTCCGCGAGGACACCGCCCATGTAGTAGTGGTCGTCGTCATAAAGGACCACCCTGCCCGTGGGCAGATTGCCCCGCATCAGATCGTCCGGCGTATACACGGGCATGCCGGGGTCCGGCTGCAGGGGCCTGACGTGAAACCGGGCCACGCCGTCACGGCGCCAGAAGGCCCCGGTGGCCACGGCCACATGCGGGAAACCGTAGTCCATCACCTGGTCGGCATCCAGTTCACTGTCGAGATAGATGTCCACGTTGGCCATGCGGCCAAGCTGGTACTGGCGGTAGTCCGCAACCCGGCCCCATGCGGACAGTCCGGGCAGTTGCCGTTCTCTCCGGACCCGGCCCCCGATCTCGTCCCCGGCCTCCGCCAGCACCACGTTGTAGCCCCGCTCCCCCAGAACCCGGGCCGCTTCCAGCCCCGCCGGTCCGGCGCCGACCACCAGCACCGGTCCGCTGTCCCCTTGCGATGCGAACCGTTCGGGGTGCCATCCCCGGCGCCATTCCTCCATGAAGGTGGGGTTCTGGGTACAGCGCGACACGGACATGGTCATGTCCCCGGTGATGCAGATATTGCAGCCGATGCATTCACGGATGTCGTCGACCCTGCCCTCGTCGATCTTCCGCGGCAGGAACGGGTCCGCGATGGACGGCCTCGCGCAGCCGATCAGGTCGAGGATACCGGAGCGGATCTGCCTGACCATGATATCCGGCGAGGTGAATCGACCGACACCGGCCACCGGCTTGCCGGTCAGTGCCTTGATCCCCGAAACCAGGCTCTCCTGGGCCGCCTCCTCCCTGAAACGGGACGGCCCCGAGCAGTCCTCCCAGCTGCCGTGGGCCAGGTCCCAGAGATCCGGCAGGTCGGCGTGCATGGCCACCAGGTCCCGTACCTCACTGTTGGTGAAGCCGAGTTCACCGGTAATCTCATCCAGCGAAAGACGCAGCGTGATGGCGCACCGGTCCCCGACCGCATCGCGGCATTCCCCGATCAGTTCCCGCATCAGCCGGGAACGGTTTTCAAGGGAGCCGCCGTACTCGTCATCCCGATGATTGGTCAGCGTGGACAGGAAATGCTGGATCACCCCGAATCCATGGGCACCGTAGAGGCAGATCAGATCGTACCCCGCGGCCCTGGCCCTCAGGCAGGCGTCCCGGTGCCAGCGACGCAGTTCCCGGATGTCCCGCTTCGTCATGGCCCTGGCGGATACCGGGTCGTTGGTGAAGGTGCGTACGGGCAGCGCGGTAGGCGCCATGGGCACTTCCCGGGTATAGAGGTTGGGGCCGTTGATTCCCGAGTAGGCCAGTTCGATGCCCGCGAGTGCGTCGTATTCATGAATCCCGTCCGCCATCCTGGCCAGCATCGGGATGTCGTCGTCGTCCCAGATCCGAAGTTCGATGAAGGGCGTGATTTCAGAGGTGTGGTGCAGCTCCACCTGCTCCGTGAATACCACCCCCCAGCCGCCTTCCGCCTTGACCCGGCGCATTTCCGCCACCGCCGAGGGGTCGCGGTAACCGCCGCCGTTGCAGTGCGGCACCTGGTAGAAGCGATTTTTTGCCCGGACCGGGCCGATGTCCAGGGGCTCGAACAGCAGGTCGTATCTGGGATCCCGTGTCATGGGGCGGACCGCCGGAATCCCGCTATTCGCCGTAGATGCTGTCGGACATGCCCGCAGCCTCCTTGACGAAATCCAGGGGCCCGTCCCAACCGAAATTGCGGTACACCGCGGCCAGGTGCGCGAACGGCGGCGCCTGGGCGAACAGGTGGAACGTCAGGCGGTGTCCTGCGTAGCCCGAGTTCAGCAGGTCCCGGGCGAAGGCCAGCAGCCTGCGCCGGTCATCATGATTCCAGCGTTCGTTGATGGTGTAGAACTTCCGCATCCAGATGCCGGTATCCTCGCCCTCGAAGGTGTCCAGGTCCGGCGTGACGCAGATCTGTCCACCGCACAGTTCCCGCGCGAGATGCATCATCGCCGGGAGGTTGGCGCAGGCATGGACTCTGCCGGTCATCAGCAGGGACTGGTTCGGCATCAGGAAACCGCCGGGACTTTCCTCGGCCAGGGCAATGGAGGCGGTCAGGTGCGCATTGATGCCCTCCCGGTAGACCGCCAGCTGGGCCAGTTTCTCCTGCACCGCCGGCTGTTTCTCGAGGCCGGTCTGCTTCACGTTCCACAGCGCCGCGCCGATCATCATGTCCGCATAGGTGATCAGGCGCTGCACGAACGGCAGCGCCGAATAGCGGTGCAGCGTGGTGCGGATGAAGGCGGCGGCCCGGGTGTGCCGGTAGAAGAGCACATCCTCCCAGGGAATCAATACATCATCCAGCACCAGCAGGGTGTCCACCTCGTCGAAGCGGTTGGACAGGGGGTAGTCGTCCTCCGTGCCCTCGTTCCGGAAACCCGCGCGGCAGATGTGCTTGACCCCGGGTGCATTCATTCTCACGATGCAGCCCAGCGCATAGTCGGAATAGGTCTCATCTCCCCAGTTGGCGATGGTGGGCTTGAGGAAGGCCTGGTCGGCGTATGCCGCGGCGGTTTCGTACTTGGCCCCGCGGATGATGATCCCCGCATCGGTTTCCCGCACGACATGGGTCAGCATGTCCGGGTCCTGATCCTGGGGCCGAAGCGAACGGTCCCCCTTCGGGTCGGTGTTGGCGGAAACGTGGAACGGATCCTCTTCCACCGCCAGGCGGATGTGGTGGTTGATGTTCTCGGCGAACCGCGGGTTGATTTCGTTCAGGATGTCCGCCCCGTCGGCAAGGGACCACATTTCCCCCACGGTTTCATCCCCCACACGGGTGACCACGCCGCAGATATCCTTCATCACCGCGTCCACTGCACGGCGCTTGGCGTGCCAGTGCTCCTGCTCCCTGGGAATCTGGTTACCGACCGGGAATTGCTCACCGTTCTCCTCGAAGGTCATGATGTCCCGGGTGGCTTCCTCGTGCTGCATGTCATAGATGCGCGCACGCACATCGATCAGCGGCCTGAACTGGGGATGGGCGGTGATGTCCTCCACCCGCTTGCCGTCCATGTAGACTTCCCTGCCGTCCTGCAGGGCGGCGCGATATTCGTTTCCGGTTCGGATCATGACAGGCCGCAGTGAGATGAAAAAAACGAGTTTCACTGATCCCCGGCGGGGCTGTAAATTACTTTTTTCGGGAACACTGCATCGGGATTGCCAAATCATCCGGCTCAGCCCTCCGGGTTCTGGTTCAGCTAACCCAATGCAAGACAGTGAAAAATCCGTTGCATGGAGCAGTGGTGTCAGCCCCTATACTCGGGAAACGCCATCCAAGGATCCGCTCATGAATCAGCGACTGTTCCTCGAAGGCATGAGCCACGCGGCCTGCACGGTATCCGTCATCACCACGGACGGTCCCCACGGGCGTGCCGGGGTCACGGTGAGCGCCATGACATCGGTGTCCGCCGACCCGCCGACGCTGCTGGTCTGCGTGCATCAACTGAGTCCAGCCTGCCGGAAACTGATGGATAACGGCGTGTTGTGCGTGAACGTGCTGAGCGAGGGCCAGTCGGTGATTTCGGATACCTTCGCCGGACGGATCGAGCCCCCCGGACAGGACAAGTTCAGTTGTGCCCGGTGGATCACCCGGTCAACCGGCGCGCCCAACCTGGAAGATGCCCTGATCGCGTTCGACTGCCGCATCAGCAACCATTTCCAGATCGGCACCCATTTCATTTTTATCGCGGAGCCCCAGGAAATCCATATCCGCCAGCAGGGCAATGCGCTGGTCTATGCCAACCGCGCCTACGGCGCCACACGGAAACTGGATGAATTCGTCGCGGAGCAGCACGGGGGCGGTAACGCCGATGTTTTGCATATCGCCTGTTTCGCGACCATCGGGCCGTTTTTCATTCCCAGGCTGGTGCGGACCTTCCTCGAGAAGGCCCCGGACACGATGTTCCAGTTCTTCGAGGGCAGCGAGCGGGAAATCGAGGAGGCCAACCGATCCTCGGCGTTCGACCTGATTCTCATGTATGACTCCCCTGCCCTGCCGGAGTGTTCGAAGGAAATTCTGGCCACGGTCCGGCCCCATGTGCTGCTGCCGGCCGGTCACCCCCTGTGCGAGTCCCACGACATCTCCCTGACGGAACTGGCGGAACACCCGATGATCCTGCTGGACATCTCTCCGAGCCGGGATTTCTTCACCTCCCTGTTCGCGGAACACGGACTTGAGCCCCAGATCCGGTTCCGCTCGCCCTCCTTCGAAACCGTGCGCGGGATGGTGGCCAACGGGCTCGGCTATACCATCCTGGTTTCCAGGCCGGCCAGCGCCATGAGCTACGATGGCGGTGCCCTGGCCACCCGTCCCCTGCGGGATTCCGTCACGCCCGGCCGGCTGATACTGCGCCAAGGCGAAAGGGAGACCCCGTCACCGGTCGCGAAGCGGTTCGCCCGCCACACCCGCGAGTTTTTCGCCCATTGGGGCATCTGACTTGCCGTCCTGGCTGCAACGAGACTGAAATTGGCGTACAATTGTTCTCATTATTGAGAACAATTGTACGCCGCGATGACCCGTGACTTCCTGGTCGGTGCGGACAACCGCCCGATGCAATTCGAGATCTTCCCGCAAGACCCGGGCGGGTTTGCACCGCCTGCCGGCGTCACCCATGTTTCTGATCTTGTCCCGGAACACGGCGCCCTGTTCCGCCACCTGCAATCCACGGTCCGCTGGAGAACCCGGTACGGCACCAGGGAGAGCATTACCTGGGGCGAGTCCTACCACCTCCGCAAACAGACCCGGACCCGTCATCCGTGGCCGGACTTTCTCCGACCGCTGGCCCAGGCGGTCGGGAACCGTTTCGGGTTTCTTCCGAACAACTGCGTGGCCAACCACTACCCGGACGGCAGTCATTCCATCGGCTTCCATTCGGACCAGGGGATGGAAATGCGCGATGGCACCGGCGTGGTCATCATCTCCCTTGGCGCCGTGCGTCACATGGTGCTGCGACGGATCGACGCACCCGCCATCCGGTATCACTATGCGCTGGAGCCGGGATCGGCATTTCACATGGACGATTCGTCCCAGACCGTCTGGCAGCACGGTATCCTACCGGAGCCCGGTACCGGCCCACGGATCGGCCTGTCCTTCCGGCGTATCGTCGACCTGGCTGTCCCTTTTCCGTGAACCGGAAAGGGAAGCGGGACAAAGAAAAGTGGCACTGTGAGCAGACCCAGATGCATAAGTTCATCCTTGTAGTTCCAAGCCCCTCAAGATAAAAGAACACCTGGGAAAAAAACGAATGTTTTTCAGCTTGACTGTGCGCCTTATGAACTGTGCACAATCATCCGTCTGGTAAAGATTTTCCAGAGCACCCTGTCATCGCTCTTGTGTAGTGAACACTTGTACTTTGAAATTCCCTTACCTGCTTCTCTTGCGCTAATCAAATGACAAACAATCCAACAATTTACCAAGTTCCGGAACATGTTTTCGGCGATCCTCCATGATATCCATTGGAAAATCTGCCCCATAGTTAACCTGCGTTGTCAGCCGGGCCGGGAGAGCATGGCCTGTCTGTTCCTTGCAAAGTTCACTCGTAGCCGGCACATGCCTGCCAAGAATTTTTAGCAGCAACCCCTCAAGGCAGGGATTTGATTGGATCATCTGGATCTTTTTTGAACGGGCTCGCCTGCGTACACTCGCCGACATCGCCAAATCGGAATCCAGCAACACTACAACCCTGTCGAAGGCTGAATTCCGGCACTGCCTGATCGCATAATCCACCACATGATCAGACCCTTTGCCATGGGCATTGCGTATCTTGACGCTCACTCCGCAACCGCGACTTATGTAAAGAGACTTGATGTGGCTGAGAAACGCATACTCTGTTTTCCCTTCCCCAACAAACAGGATGGTGTGTTGGGCAACGCGAATTTTTGGAGATGGCATCAGATGCCAAAAAAATTCGGGACAGCGCCGTATGCGCCGGCACGGTATTTGGCATACAGGTTGTCGTCCCGTCGAACACCTCTCATATCACCCAGACGCCAGGCTTCACTGAAGCCATCGGTGTCTTTCTCGATGAGCAGGACCTGGTCCTTCTGCAGGTCATTGAGAATCTCATGTGCATGGCAGGTGAAGATGATTTGTGCATTGTGCGGATTGCGATCTGGGTCGATAAACAGATCAAGAATCGCCGTAATCATATCCGGATGCAGGTCCGCCTCCATTTCATCGATGATGACGACACCGCCATGTTCCAGTACCGGCAGAATCTTCTCCAGCAAGACGAATGCCGCCTGGGTGCCACTGGATTCATACCAGAACGGAAGTGCAAGCTGTCTCCTGCCCATACGGTGAACACCATGGGGAATGTTTCTCTTACCATTCTTTCCGGCTCCATTGCCCAGTACCGGCTGTGAATCAATGATGACTTCGTCCAAACCAAGGTCAAGACTGCTCAGGACTTCGGACATTTGCGTACGCAAGGCCGGTCGGTCAATGAAAAAATCGGCGGCCTCGAGTACATTTCTAGCTTCGAAATGGTACCGACCACTGTAGTTCACGTTTGAATGGAAACGCGAAAAGTAATCGACCAGTTCCTTTGCCAACGGCACGTTGTACTGTGCCGCTGTCGCGATCAATGACGCATTCGGCCGAACTTTCTTAGCCTCCCCGGCTGCAAAACCAAATTTCTGCTGGCGTATGTCATAGGCTGAACTCGGCTCGTGCCAGTCACGCCGGAAGATGAAGCTGAAATACTTGCTGGTTTTGAGATGCAGGGATTCATGCACCACCCGTTCCGGATTGACGACCAGCCAATAACGGTATTGATGGCCATTGACCTCGAATTCAATCTCAAACTCGCTGTCTTCCGAATCAGAGAAAAAGTGTGCCTGCACCGGGATGTCATCCCCCGGTTTTCCGGAGGTGAACGAATACGAGACAAACCAACCCAGGAATGCCAGCGGTTTCAGCACATTGGTCTTGCCGGAAGCATTGGGGCCGATGGCCGCCAGGGCTTTCGACAGACGGACGCCACTCGGGCTCTGGAATACCAGATTCGAGACCGGCACCTGCCGATTGAGTTGAAATGAGACTTCCGTTTCTTC
This sequence comes from Gammaproteobacteria bacterium, assembly GCA_022827325.1. Lineage (GTDB taxonomy): Bacteria > Pseudomonadota > Gammaproteobacteria > Arenicellales > Poriferihabitantaceae > VYFG01. Next base: position 58,532 of record JAJDTE010000018.1, read on the forward strand.
CGCAAACGAGAAAAAATTCTTGAATCGGTATCTATGGAGCATGATGCCACCAATGTAGTTATAAATTGATTTTCAACAATATTTTGTTAATTATGGGTTATTTTCACAAAAAAACAAGTCTTTCTGAGGAGATTAACCTTATAAAGCCGATGCTTACCGGAGGTCGCTCAGGACATGGCTTCGATCAGGTGCTCATTTGGTTACTCATCCTTCCTTGAGTGATGCTCACGACGAAGACAAACGGATTGGATTTGTAAAGAACCGCAAGTGGCAGTTACGCAAGGCGGCATGCATAACCGTTCACGGAGCGGATACCTTCAACCCGGTTCAGATGTCCTGGAAACGCGAAAGGATAAAAAAATTGTGGCCACAAAAGGCAGGGCAGCCACTTTCAATACCGAGGACCCTCAAACAGTACCGGTCCGATATGACGCCCGTATGAAAACCAGCCCACCCCGGCTCTTGTCCACTGGTGCCGGACGGGAAAACGCCAGGCCATATCCATGCCCGGGGGGCCTATACAGGGGCGCGTTCCCGAAGCCGCTTTGCAAGCTGATCGAGCCCCTGGTGCAGGGTTTCGTAGAAGCCCGATTGCCCGATATAGACCCGGAGCTGGTTGTTGAGCCCGCCTTCGGTGGACAGATCCTCCATGGCCTCTTGAAAGCGGCCGTTGCCGTCCTTCTCGAGGCTTTCCAGGTAACCGGTCAGCAGCGACGCCACGTAGCGTTCCGCATCCTGCCGGCTTCCGGTGAATCCGGACAACCAGTCCGCCACCACGTCAAGCTGCTTCATGGTGTGGGACAGGATGGCGGTAGCGGCAAAATGGGGCCCCATGGCGTCCTCGGTATTTACCGGGATCACCTCGTTTTCGTCCCCGAACAGCGCATGCAGCACCTCACCGTCCGGAAAGACAGGCAGCGGACAGCCCCCGGTTTCGATGAACGGGAGCGGCACCGTGACCACGGGGTCTGTCGCGGGCAGGACCAGGTTCCCGACCTCGGCAAGGCTGATATCCGCCATGACGGAAATGATCTTCTGGCCTTCGCGGAAATCGAGACCGGGCAGTTCCGACCGCGCAACGTCCGCAAGCAGGCAAAGGAACACGATTTCGCTCCGGTCGACCACGTCCTGGTTTTCCATGGCCGTGACCCCCGACAACTCGGAAAGGCGCCCTGAAATCTCGCGGTTCCGCCCGCTGATCCGGATGGCGCAGTCCGGCAACCTTCGATTCAGGGACCGCACCATGGGAGCGGCGATACGGCCGGTACCGAGAAAACCCACGGACAGGGACATGTGGCAAGGGAGGAGTTTCAACAGGTTCGGAGACTAACCCAGCACAATTGCACAGACAACGGGAGCGCCATTCCCCGGGGCGGCGTGCCTGATTTTTCCGAGGCCGTCATGGATGAATCGTGGCGGAGCAACGGCAAGGTCTGCCAGACATTGCCACACCAACGGTACGGCCGGTCTGTGGCGCATAAAACCTCGGTGGTCGGAAAAACCCGGAGTCGGCGGATTACGGTCCTTCAGCGGTGATACCGGGCCGATAGATGGAAGATAACCCTGTCCTAAGGGCGGGACGCCTGTTCCCGGCCGGGTGCCAGTTCCATCAGTACCGGCAGCATGTCCTTGACACTCCTGCAGGGGATCGCGCCTTCCGTGGTCAGCCGGTCACCGACATCCACCGGCAGCGAATCCCCGGAATCCTCGGGAATTTCACTGAGCTGTCCCCCCATCATGACGGGAATCGCAAGGCCCCGCTCGGCAAGCTCGTCACGCAGCCGGCAGAAATAGGTCAGTGCCACGCCGTTGTAGGTGCTAAGGGCGATACCGGCGCAATCCCGGGATTCCGCCAGCCGGGCAAGGTCGCCCGGCTCCGCGGAAACGCCGCCGTCCACCACACGCACGCCGAGACCGTCAAGGACCCCCTCGATCAGCCGCTTGCCGTGCTCGTGGACATCGGTACTGGCCGTCAGCACGGTGAGGGCCTGCTCCCGGATGTGCGAACATGCCGACGCATCCATGCGGGACAGGTGCATCCCGACCTGGTGTTCGAGTTCGCGCACGGTATCGGATCGCACAACGGGCCGGCGGCAGCGGGCTTCCCGGTCCACTTCTCCCGGTCCGAAAAGCTGCTCCAGCCTGCGCCCCCCGATGCGGCGGATCGCCAGCAGCATCTCGAACGCGTCCCCGGTGTCGAATCCCGCCGCCGCAAGACCCTCGATCGTATCGTGATGGAACCGCCTTGCGGCCTCCTCCATCCGCACCGCCAAGGAATCCACTCCGGCAAAATCGATGACATCAAGGTAGCCTTCCGCGAGTTCCGCCTGCCGGCGGGCGAAGCACTGGACGTCGATGATTTCGTCGATTTCGGGGATGCGCTCGTTTTCCGTGACCGGCACGGGGTTGACGGCATGGCCGCTCGGCCGGGTCATCTGCCCTGCAATGTCCAGCATCAGGTAGCTGCCGAGGCCGGCGTAGTTCTCTTCGGGGGTGCCATCGTAGGCGGTGGTATTGCCGTAGATCATGCTGCCCGGGTTCGGACTCAGCCGGGCCAGGGCGCGCTGGAATGCGAGTCGCAGGACCGGTGTCCTGCAATGATGGCCGAAGCAGTGGGTGATCGTGCCGCCGGCCAGCTTCTCCACGATATGACGTTCGATGAGTGCGGCGCCGAGGGCGCAGGACAGGTCCTCGAACACCGCGGCAAAGCCGTCGTCCAGATTCGAATGGACCATCACCGTCACCGGCTGGGCCGACATGAGGCCGATGGCTGCAAGGGTCGAGCGGGTGGCGGCAATGTCGTCCTGCCAGTCCGGCAGCCGGAAGGTGAAGTACTGGCCCAGGTTGCCGATGACCGTGCTGCCCGCCGCCAGGGCGGCACAGGTGTTCTCCAGTGCCGCCGGAAATCCCAGCATGAAATCGCCGAAATGGGTGGCGACGGGAGCGGCGTTGGCGACGTCCGCAAACGCCTCGGGACTGTCCAGGATGAGGCCCGTGCCCTGCAGCCGCTCCCCGCGCTCAGCGCGCGGAAACCCCATGGACCAGTCAAGGCAAAGGCCGAAACGGTCGACCCGTCCGCCCCGCGCGGCCACCTGGTCGTGGATCCGGACGAACGCCCGCCTGCTCTTTTCCCGGTCACGGAAGCCCATGTGGGCATGCTGCATGATGCGTCCGCTTTCCATGCATTGCCGCTTGTACGTCATCTCGTCCGGGACCCGGTAATAGTCCAGGAACGCCGACCCTTCCACGCGCCAGTCCCTGGCCAGGGCAGCCCCTTCCGCCAGCACCTCGTCGCCGCCCGGCAGTTCCGGTTCCGGCAGGACGTCCCTTCGCTCCAGGCTCATTGCGCGCTGATCTGGTCCAGCAGCTTGCCGAGAAACACGTCGCAGCGCGCCAGTTCGCTGCGGGCGACGAACTCGTCGGGCCTGTGGCCCTGGTCCATGGAGCCGGGCCCGCAGATCACGGTGGCCAGGCCGAGCCGCTGCTGGAACAGTCCGCCCTCGGTACCGAAAGCCAGCTTGATGAAGTCCTCGGTGTCCATCAGGTCCTGGACCCGCCTGACGACTTCCTCCTCGGGACGGGTGTCCAGTGCGGGATACCGGTTGGTGACCGTGATGTCGATGGCCGCATCCGGAAAATCCCCACGGTGAGGGGATACGATTTCGTCTGCAGCCTCCTCGATCCGTGACAGCAGCGCCTCCGGGTCGTCATGCTGGGTATTGCGGATCTCCAGGGCGAACCGGCATTCCCCGGGAATGATATTGAGGGCGGTTCCTCCCTGGATGGTGCCCACCTGGATGGTCGTCCAGGGGACGCTGTAGTGGTGGTCATGGGGGCTGCGGGTCCTGACGCTCTCCTGGATGTCCCGCAGTGCCTGGATCATCTCCGCGGCGAGATAGATGGCGTTCAGCCCCCGGTCCGGCAGCGCGGAGTGGGCCTCCACGCCGCGGCAGGTGCAGGTCGCGGCCAGCTTGCCCTTGTGGGCGATCCCGACCTGCATCTCCGTCGGCTCCCCGACGATGCAGAGATCCGGGCGATCCTTCACCGACTCCAGCATGTCGAGCATCCGCCGCACACCGATGCAGCCGACTTCCTCGTCGTAGGAAAAGGCAAGGTGCAGGGGGACTGCCAGGGAACGCCTGGCCGCACTGGGCACCAGGGCGAGGACACAGGCCAGGAATCCTTTCATATCCGCGGTGCCGCGGCCGTAGAGACGCCCCGATTCCAGGGTCATCCGGAACGCATCCCGGGTCCAGTCCTGGCCGTCGACGGGCACGACATCGGTATGCCCGGATAGCATCACGCCGCCGCTCCCGTCAGGGCCGATCCGCGCGTACAGGTTGGCCTTGTCGCCGTCGTCGTTGTGGATCAGCACGGATTCGATGCCGTGCTCATGAAGGTAGTCCCTGACAAACCCGATCAGCGCCAGGTTGCTGTCCCGGCTCACGGTGGGAAATGCGATGAGCTGTTCCAGTATCTGCTCGCTCTTGGTCAGCATCAAAATCCGGATGGTCGGGAGAGGTACCCGGGGATATTACGCCGATATCGAACCCAAGGTCGACAGGCGCGCGGTCATGCGATTGCGTGCCGGATCGCTATAATGCCCGTTTTCCTCCAGCGAACACCATCCATGTACCAGAACAGGCATCCCCGAATCGGGTTTATCGGCATCGGGCTGATGGGCCGGCCCATGGTCCTGCGGCTTCTGCTCGCCAACTACGGGGTGCGGGTATGGAACCGCAGCCCGGACAAGGTTGCGGAAGTGGCCGCCGCAGGGGCGGTGCCCTGCGCCTCGCCCGCGGAACTGGCCCGGGAGTCGGATGTGATCCTCCTGTCCCTCGCCAATACCCGGGCCGTGGAGTCCGTGGCCGGGGACGATGACTTCCTCGCCGCGCTTGATCCAGGCAGCATCGTGGTGGATCTGTCGAGCATCTCCCCGGAAACCACCCGCACCCTGGCGTCAAGGGCTGCCGAAGCTTCCGGCGCCAGCTGGATCGACGCGCCGGTATCCGGCGGCGTTCCCGGTGCGGAGACGGGTGACCTGGTCATCATGGCGGGCGGAGACCCCGAGGCGCTGGAGCGCGCCAGGGAGGTGCTGGCGCCACTGTCGAAGCGTGTCACCCACATGGGTCCGAGCGGTGCCGGACAGACCGCAAAGCTGTGCAACCAGATCATCGTGGGCTGCAACGTCACCGCCATCGGGGAAGCCTTCCGGCTTGCCCGGGCCGCCGGCGTGGACGCCGCACTGCTGCCCGACGCACTGGCGGGGGGATTCGCGGATTCGCTGCCGTTCCGGATCTTCGGGCAGCGCATGGCCGACGGAGTGGAATCGCCGGTGTCCGCCAAGATCGAAACCATGCTGAAGGACCTTGATGGCGCCGATACCGCCGCAACCGGCCTTGGCCTTGACCTTGACCTGACACGGGCCGCGGCGGCGCTCCTCAGGGCGAGAACCGATCAGGGTGACGCGGAGCGCTGCATCACCTCCATGGTGGAGCCCCCCGCGCCGTCATGAATCAGGCGCCGCGATGGATTCCAGAACGGGCGCCGCCCAGGCTTTGTGGGCACGGATTTCCGCCAGGCTGAGACCGGACAGTTCGTAGGGCAGCACCAGCCAGCGGTCGGTTTCGTTGACGAAGTAGTCCGGTGCCGGGCGACCTGCAACCGGCCGGTACCAGACCGCGGCCACCCGAATGTCCTCCGGCGTGTTCTGGCGCAGTTTGCGGCGCAGCTTCTCCTTCACCGCCTGGACACTGTGACCGCTGCTGAAGACATCGTCCACAAGAAGCAGACGATGCTCGGCCTCCAGGCGATCCTCGAGGTAATCCAGTCCATGGACCCGGATGCGATCGGAGTTCCGGATCATGTCGGGATAGTCCTGCATGCCCCGGTAGGATGTCCGGATGGCGATATGGTCGGTTTCCACGCCCAGGTACTGCAGGCATTCCTGTACCACGATGCCGGCCACACTGCCCCCGCGCCAGATTCCCACGATGAAATCCGGGCGGAATCCGCTGGAATACACCCGACGTCCGAGCCGGAATCCGTCCAGAATCAGGGCCTGCTCCTCGATGTAGATTTTTTCGGCAGTCCGGGACGGATTCATGGGCTAGAATTGTAGCATGACCGAGAAACTCTACCTGAACGCCCAGAATCTGCTGGACGATGCCATGCGTCTCGGTGCCATGGTGGTCAACAGCGGCTTCAGGCCCAACTTCATGGTCGGCATCTGGCGCGGCGGCACGCCGATCGGCATCGCGGTGCAGGAGGTTCTGTCCTGGGCCGGGATCGAAACCGACCATATCGCGATCCGCACCTCATCCTACGACCAGTCCATCGACCGGCGGGGGCACTCCGTGCGTGTCCACGGTCTCCGCTATCTCGTGGACCGGGTCAATGCCGAGGACGGGTTGCTCCTGGTGGACGATGTCTTCGACACAGGCCTGACCATACAGGAGGTCATCGACAAGCTGCGGCGGAAGGCGCGGCTCAACACGCCGCGCGACATCCGCGTCGCGGTTCCCTGGTACAAGCCTTCGCGCAACCTGGTCGGCAGGGCACCGGACTACTACCTGCACGAAACCGGTCGATGGATCAAGTTTCCCCACTCCCTGGAAGGGCTGAGCGATGACGAGATACGGAAATTCCGGCCCGAAATCTGGGAGGTGCTGAACGAATGAGCGACACCGACCTGTGCTATCTGACCGGTGTCGAGGCCCTGGCCCTCTTCAGAAGCGGCGACCTGTCGCCGGTGGAACTGATGCAGGCCGTGATCAGGCGGGCGGAATCCATGCAGCCCGGGATCAACGCATTCACGGACACATTCTACGAACAGGCGTTGGAGGCGGCATCCGTGGCCGAAAAACGCTATCTGGGGGGACGCCCGCGCAAACTGGAGGGCCTGCCCCTTGCCGTCAAGGATGAGTTGCGCCTCAAGGGAACCCGGCGCACCTCGTCCTCCCTGGTATTCCGGGACCGCGTGGACGACGATTCCGACGTCATCATCGACCGCCTGCTGCGTGCGGGCAGCATCCCCGTTGCCAAGACCGCCACCCCGGAGTTCTGCCTGCTCGGTTCCTGCCATTCCCGGCTTTTCGGCGTAACCCGTAATCCCTGGGACCTGGACCTGACGCCGGGCGGATCGTCCGGCGGCACGGGCGCCGCGCTGGCGGCCGGCATGGCCATCCTCGGCACCGGCACGGATATCGGCGGCTCCATCCGGATTCCCGCGGCGCAGTGCGGCATCGTTGGCTACAAGCCGCCCTACGGGCGCAACCCCGAGGTGCCGGTCTTCAACCTGGATTTCTACAGCCATTCCGGTCCCATGACCCGCTCGGTGGCGGATGCCGCGCTGATGCAGAACGTCATCTCCGGTCCGCACAACCAGGACATCGCCACGCTCCGCAGCCGGGTCAGGCTGGATACGGAAGGTGTTCCGGAAAGCCTTGAAGGCTGGCGGATCGCCTGGTCCATGGATCTCGGGTTCATGGAAATCGACCGCGATGTCGAGAACAACACCCTGCGTGCCCTGGATACCTTCCGGGATCTTGGCGCGACCGTGGAGCACGTCGACCTCGGCTGGAACCATGAGATCATCCATGCGGCCCATTCGTACTGGTCGCACAACTGGGCGGCCACCATCCAGGGGCTGCTCGACACCCACCGCAGGGATCTTGCCGACTACACGGTCTTCTTCATCGAGCGGGCGCGCCAGTCCACCCGGGCGGATTATCTGCGCTCGCTGCAGATCAAGGTGGAAATGTACCGGGTGTTCGGTCCGCTGATGGACCGGTTCGACCTGTTCGTCTGCCCCACCCTGGCCACCAACCACATCCCGGCGGAATTCACCTGGCCGGACAGCGAGGTGCTGATCAACGGGAAAATCGTAATCTCCGACGAGGAGTACTGGTCGCTGACCTACCCTTTCAACATGCTGAGCCGCTGTCCCGCCCTCGCCGTGCCGTCGGGGGTGGGCGGTAACGGGGTGCCCACCGGCATCCAGCTGGTTGCGCGCACCTATGCCGACCGCAAGGTCATGGAGGCCGGCAAGGCCTTCGAGGCCGCGTCCGGGGCCATCCCCGGCTGGTCCCTGGACCGGCGCCTCCCTGCCGGCTGATCCGCCCCCGCCACCCGGAAAACGCCATGCTGACCGTCTACAGCCCCGACCACGAGCTGCGCAACGCGAAAACCGAACTCTACGGCGGGGAACTGGTGCCGCCGTTCGAATGCCCGGAGCGCATGCAGTTTGTCCTCGAACGGATTCGCGAGGTGCGGCTTGGCAAGGTGATCGGACCCGAGGACTTCAGCATCGACCCCGTGCTTCGCGTACACGACCGGGAGTTTGTGGAATTCCTGCAATCCTGCTGGGCCGAATGGCAGGCCACGGGGTACCGGGGCGAGGCCATTCCCTGCGTCTTTCCCGCCCGGGGCATGCAGCAGCGCATCCCGGATCACATCGAGGGCCGGCTGGGTTACTATGCCATGGCGCTCGAGACTTCCATCTGCGAGGGGACATGGACCGCGGCCCGTGCCAGTGCGAACGTGGCGCTCACCGCCCAGTCCAGGGTCCGGTCCGCCGGCGACAGCGTCTTCGCCCTTTGCCGCCCGCCCGGGCACCATGCATCCGCCGACCAGTACGGCGGCTATTGCTTCATCAACAACGCCGCGGTCTGCGCCCAGGCCTTCCTGGACCAGGGTGCATCGAGAGTCGCGGTCCTGGACGTGGACTTTCATCACGGCAACGGCACCCAGGCCATTTTCTATCACCGGGACGACGTGCAGTTCGTCTCCCTTCACGGCGATCCCAGGGAGGCCTTCCCCCATTTTCTCGGGTATGCCGACGAAACCGGTGCCGGCCCCGGGGAGGGCTTCAACCACAATTATCCCCTCGGTCCCGGTACCGCCTACGATACCTGGGGCGAGGCGCTGAGGCACGCCTGCAACCGGATCCGGGAGTACGGTCCCGACGCACTGGTGGTTTCGCTGGGGGTGGATACCTTCGAGGATGACCCGATCTCTTTTTTCCGGCTCACCTCGGACGATTTCAGGCGCTACGGCACGACCATCGCCGCACTGGACCTCCCCACGCTGTTCATCATGGAGGGCGGCTACGCGGTGGAGGAGATCGGCATCAACACCGTGAACGTCCTCATCGGTTTCGAGGGGCACTGAGAAGGCCGCGTCATGCCGGTCCCGGACAGCGATCGCCCCCGCCTCGACGCAGCGCTCGCCAAGGCGCGGGCGCGTTATGTCACCGACAACCCGGCATCGGAGGCGGCGCATCACCAGGCCCGGCAGTTCATGCCCGGCGGCAACACCCGCACGATTCTGTACCATGATCCCTTTCCCCTGCGCGTGGTATCCGGACACGGCCCCCGCATCACCGATGCCGACGGCCATGAGTACCTGAATCTCCTGGGGGAATACACCGCGGGGCTGTTCGGGCATACCCATCCGGTGATCCGGGCCGCCATCGACAGCGCGCTGGACGGCGGCATCAACCTGAGTGCGCACAATACCCATGAGATCCGCCTGGCGGAACTGGTCTGTGGGCGGTTTCCGTCCATCGAGCGGGTCCGTTTCACCAATTCGGGCACCGAAGCGAACCTGATGGCCATCGCCACCGCCCGGCATCACACCGGCCGCAGTAGGGTCATGGTCATGCACGGCGGCTACCATGGCGGCCTGCTCTATTTCGGCGGCGGCGGCATTCCCATCAATGCCCCCTATGATTTCGTGCTGGGACGGTTCAACCGGATTGACGCCACCCGCGAACTCATCCGCGGCAACGCCGGCGACCTGGCCTGTGTCCTGGTCGAGCCGATGATGGGTTCCGCAGGGTGCCTGCCCGCGGATCCTGATTTTCTCCAGATGCTGCGGGAGGAAACCCGGAATGCGGGCACCATCCTCATCTTCGATGAAGTGATGACCTCCCGCCTGTCACCGGGCGGTGCACAGCAGCACTACGATGTGCTGCCGGACCTCACCACGCTCGGCAAGTACATCGGCGGCGGGATGTCATTCGGCGCCTTCGGCGGCACCCAGGAAATCATGGCGATGTACGACCCGGGGCGGCCGAATGCCATGCCCCATGCCGGCACCTTCAACAACAACATCCTGAGCATGGCCGCGGGCGCAGCGGCGATGGGAGAGGTGTTCACCCCCCTGGCGGCCACTGCGCTCAATGCACGGGGGGACGCCCTGCGCCGGAGACTGAACACCATGGCCGAGGAGTGCGGCGCCCCGGTCCACCTGACCGGGATCGGCTCGCTGATGAACCTGCACGGCTGCCGTACGGAGATCCGCGACCCGCAGGACCTGGACGCCAGCGATGACCGGATCAAGCAGCTGGTGTACCTGGACCTGCTGGAGCGTGGTTTCTATATTGCCCGAAGGGGCTTTGTCGCGTTGATGCTGCCGCACACCGACAGGGACCTTAACGCGTTCTCGGAAACCATGGAGGACATCCTGGAACAGCACGCCGGGACCTGGAACTGACCCCGCCAGCACCGGGCCCGACAAGGTTTTCCCGGGCCTGCCCGATACAGCCAGGAAAAACTATTCCGGCTTGCCGGTATTTCCTCCCAATACACCCGCTTTACCCAATCGCTCAAGCTCCTCGCTGTCCAGTCCGAGCACTTCCCTCAGCACGCGCCCGGTATCCTCCCCAAGCAGGGGCGCGGCACGGCGGTAGGTTGCCGGGGTCCGGGAGAAATTCAGCGGACTGGCCACGCCCGCCACCGTTCCCGACAGGGGATGGTCCAGTTCGATCCGCATGCCCCTGGCCTCGATCTGGGGCATCTCGAATGTCTCGGCGATATTGTTGATGGCCGAGGCAGGCACCCCTTCCCGGGGCAGGTGTTCCAGCCAGTAGGCGCTCGGGCGCTTCTCGAACTCCCGCTCCAGCTCGACCTCGAGAGCCGCGCGATTCCGGTTGCGCTCCGGGTTGGTCGAGAAACGCGCGTCTTCGGCCAGTTCTGGCCGCCCGAGAAAACGGCACAGGTCGGTGAACTGGGTGTCGTTACCCACGGCGATGATGATGTTCCCGTCCTGGGTGCGGAATGGCTGGTAGGGCGCAAGGCTGGGATGCCACTTGCCGGTCAGTCCAGGCAGCACGCCGCCGGTCAGGTAGCTGGACGCCTGGTTTGCCAGCCAACCCACCAGGGTATCGAGCAGCGCCAGATCAATGTACTGCCCTTCCCCGGTGCGGTCCCGATGATGCAGCGCCGAGAGAATGCCGATGGTCGCATACAGGCCGGTGGTGATGTCGGACACTGCGATACCGACCCGCTGGGGCCCACCCCCGGGGGTATCTTCCGGCCGGCCGGTGATGCTCATGAGCCCGCCCAGCCCCTGGATCAGGTAGTCGTATCCCGGCTGGTCCGCCATGGGCCCGGTCTGACCGAAACCGGTGATGGAAACGTAGATCAGCCCCGGCTGCTCCCGGGAAAGGGTCTCCCAGTCGAGCCCGTACCTGGCGAGTCCGCCGACCTTGAAGTTCTCGATGAAGATGTCGCTCTTCTGTACAAGCTGCCGGAGCAGACGCTGGCCTTCCGGCTTTTGTATGTCGATGGCCAGCGAGGCCTTGTTGCGGTTGGCCGACAGGTAGTAGGAAGACTCCCCGGTTGGGTTGCCCTGCGTGTCCCGGAGCCAGGGAGGACCCCACTGGCGCGTGTCGTCGCCGCGCGCCGGGCGTTCCACCTTGATGACCTCGGCGCCCAGGTCACCCAGTATCTGGGTGCACCAGGGACCGGCGAGAATCCGGGACAGGTCGATGACCCGGATTCCCTCAAGCGGTCCCGCCATGTCCTGGGAACAGGCCGCGTCCGGATCAGACGCGCTCGAACAGGGCGGCAATGCCCTGGCCGCCGCCGATGCACATGGTCACCACTGCCAGCCGTCCGCCGGTACGCTCAAGCTCGGAGATGGCCTTCACGGTGATGATGGCCCCGGTGGCACCGATGGGATGTCCCAGGGCGATACCGCTGCCGTTGGGGTTCAGCTTGTCGTCCGGCAGGCCGAGATCCCGGGCCACCGCAATGGCCTGGGCGGCGAACGCCTCGTTGACCTCCCAGACGTCGATGTCCCCGACCGAGTAGTCGGTGTTCTCCAGCAGGTTCCTCACCGCCGGGACCGGGCCGATTCCCATGTACTTCGGCTCCACGCCGGCAAAGGCGTACTTGAGCAGCTTCGCCCGCGGCTTGACCCCGCTGTCCTCCACGGCTTTGCCTGACATCAGCACGACGGCGGCGGCGCCGTCATTGATGCCGGACGCGTTGCCCGCGGTCACGGTGCCGTCCTTCTTGAACACCGAGCGAAGCTTCTGCATGTCCTCCGGGGACGCGTTGAATCGCACGTGCTCGTCCTGTTCGAACACCGTGGTGCCCTTGCGGGACTTGAGCTCGAGGGGCAGGATCTGGTCCTTGAATCGGCCGCTTTCGATGGCGTTCTGGGCGCGCTGGTGGCTGGAGAGCGCCAGTGCGTCCTGGTCCTCCCGCGTGACGTCCCATTTCTCCGCGACGTTCTCCGCGGTGACACCCATGTGGTACAGCTCGATGGGGCAGTTCAGCGCCGCCACCATCATGTCCACCATCTTCGCGTCACCCATCCGGTTGCCGAACCGGGCGCCTTCCGCGACATAGCCCGCGCGGCTCATGGATTCCACGCCGCCGCCCACCGCGGTATCGCAAAGCCCCAGCTGTATCTGCTGGGACGCGGTGACGATGGCCTGCAGTCCGCTGCCGCAGAGCCGGTTGACGGTGACCGCGGGGGTTTCATGGGGCAGGCCGCCGCCCAGTGCCGCCACCCGCGAGATGTACATGTCCTGGGCCTCGGTGTGGATCACGTTGCCGATGGCGCAGTGGCCGACGGTTTCCGGTGCGATACCGGCCCTGGATACGGCTTCCCGCACCACCTGGGCGGCGAGGTCCCCCGGGCGCTGGTCCTTGAGGCTGCCACCGTAGTCGCCGACAGCGGTGCGTACGCCGCTGGTCAGATAAACATCGTTGATTTGCATGGGTAATTCCTGTGTCTAATGGTCGTATGAGGTATCAGGTATGGGGTCCGGGCTTGGGTCAGTTCTCCTCCAGTTCGGGCAGATCCCTGAAATGGTCGAGGGCCTGCGGATTGGCCAGCGCCTCGGTGTTGCGGACCGGTTCACCGTGAACAATGTTTTTTACCGCCAATTCGACAATTTTTCCACTCAACGTTCGGGGGATATCCGGTACCGCGATGATCTTGGCGGGAACATGGCGGGGACTGGCGTTTTCACGGATGACACTGCGGATCTCCTTCTCAAGTTCCTCCGTCAGTTCCACCCCTTCCCTGAGGAGCACGAACAGGACGATCCGGACATCGTTGGACCAGTTCTGGCCGATGCAAATGCTCTCCAGCACGACATCCAGCTTTTCCACCTGGCGGTAGATTTCCGCAGTGCCGATCCGCACGCCGCCGGGATTGAGCACCGCGTCGGAGCGGCCGTAAATCACCATGCCGCCGGCTGCGGTGATCTCGGCGTAGTCGCCCTGTGTCCAGACGCCCGGGAATCGGGAGAAATAGGCGTCGAGAAAACGGCTGTCGTCCGGCTCCCCCCAGAAACCCAGGGGCATGGAGGGAAACGGCCGGGTGCAGACCAGTTCGCCCCGTTCCCCGCGCACCGGTCCATCCTCGCCGTACACGTCCACCGCCATGCCGAGGCCGGGACACTGGATCTCGCCCCGGCGTACCGGCATCAGGGGATTGCCGAGAACGAAGCAGGACACGATGTCCGTGCCCCCGGACATGGAGGACAGCATCAGGTTCCGGCCGACCCGTTCGTAGACGTAGTCAAAGCTCTCGGGCGCGAGCGGCGAACCCGTGGAAAGCACCGCGCGCAGCGCCGACAGGTCGTATTCCCCGCCCGGGTTCAGGTCGGCCTTGGCGCAGGCGGCAATATAGCGGGCGCTGGTTCCGAACACCGTGATGCCGAGTTCGCCGGCCATCTGCCAGAGGCTTCGGCGGCGGGGGAAGAACGGGGAGCCGTCGTACAGCACCAGGGTGCAACCCGTGGCCAGTGCGCTGACCAGCCAGTTCCACATCATCCAGCCACAGGTGGAAAAGAAGAACAAGGTGTCCTCACGACGAAGGTCGCAGTGCAGATGGTGTTCCTTGAAATGCTGCAGCAGCGTGCCCCCGGCGCCGTGGACGATGCACTTGGGCGCGCCGGTGGTGCCGGAGGAATAGAGGATGTAGAGCGGATGATCGAACGGCATCCGGACAAAATCGATCCCTTCGGCTGCCCCGTGGGGCGCCAGGACGTCTTCAAGAAGGGTGAACCTGGCATCATCCGGCAGGTCCGGCGCCGTCCCGAGGAAGGGCACCACGATCACCCGCTCGAGTGACGGCAGTTCCGCCGCGACATCGGCGGCGGAATCGAGAATTCCGTAGGGCTTGCCGTTGTAATGGTAGCCGTCCACGCAGTACAGGACCCTGGGCCCGATCTGGGCGAAGCGCTCCAGCACGCCCCGGGTACCGAAATCCGGCGAGCAGGAGGACCAGGTGGCCCCGAGGGCGGTCGCAGCCAGCATGGCGAACACGGTTTCCGGGATGTTGGCCATGTAGCCCGCGACACGGTCGCCGGGTTCCACGCCCAGCGCCCGCAGCATGGCGGCGTGGCGGGCCACCTCGCGGTGGAGTTCCCGGTAGCTGTAGCGAGCCTCGCCGCCACCTTCCGAACGGAAGATCAGGGCGCAGCGTTCGTCCCGGAACCTGAGCAGGTTCTCGGCGAAATTCAGCCGGCAGCCGGGGAACCACCTGGCCCCGGGCATGGCGCCCGGATTTTCGAGTACATCCCCATCCGCCCGGTCGCCGAGCACATCCATTTCCTCCCAGATCTCCGCCCAGAAAAGCGGACTTTGCTCCGTGCTCCAACGGTGCAGGGAGTCATAATCAGTATCTACTTCATATTTATCAGATATTTTATTGATAAATATTGATATATTCGACTTTTTGGCTGCCGTGAAATCCGGCTGCCACAGCATTTCGCCGATGGGATGCTGGTTGCTTTCGTTCATGATAGCGGGGGCGATTCCGACAGGGTGCGAAGCGGGTCGACTCGGTCATTCCTGGCCATCGGCATGCCCGATCAATACTGCTTTTCCGGGACGTTGACGATGAGCCCGTCCAGTTCCTGCGTGATCTTGAGCTGGCAGCTCAGTCGGCTGGTTTCGTCCACGTCCTCGGCAAAGTCCAGCATCTCCTCCTCCAGATCCTCCTTGGGCGGAAGACGGTCCACCCAGGACGGGTCGATGTGCACATGGCAGGTCGCACAACTGCACGCGCCGCCGCACTCGGCCAGGATGCCCTGGAAGTTGTTGCGCATGGCGACCATCATCACAGTGTCCCCCAGCGGGGCGTCGATGGCATGTTCGGTTCCGTCGTGGAGAATGTAATGGATGATTGGCATGATCTGAATGGAATGCTGCGTCCGGGTTGTTACGACTGCCCACGGGGGCCGGGCAAGATGCTGCCTGCGGCACTCCCCGGGGGGGCGATTCTACCGCATCCTTCCCGGGGTGCATCGCCTTCGCGGCGGATTGGTGGAGCGCGGTTGCAGCGGACGCCAGCCGGGGTACCCGCAGTGGCCGTTTCCGGGACCAAGGGAGGATCTCAGTCGGCCGCGAGCAGGATGTCCGCCCAGTCCTCAAGGGCATCCAGGACCCGAACGCCGGACGGATCATCGCCGACCTCGAGGCGCAGTTCCGCCAGGCGCTCCAGATAGGGCTCAAGCCCGGTGCGTTCATCGTGGTAGCGGTCCTCGCAATGCGCCTGCCACTGTTCCCGCTCCAGGGCATCGAGACTGTCCGGCCAGTTGCGGGCCCGGTAGCGGAACAGCAGTTCCGGCAGCCTCTCATCATGGAAATCATGGCCGCCGGCGGCCAGTTCCGCCGGCGAGGCATCCACAATGCGCCGGCAAAGGTTGCGGTCGTGATCGTTCAGGAAACCGCCGTAGAGGGACTCGTCCACGTCCCCGGCTGCGGGAAAATCCCGTGAGGCGACCGCCTGCTCGACCTTGCGGGCGAAATCCGCGTGATCGCGGATCTTTTCCCGGTGGCGGGCGCAGGCCGCCAGGTCCAGGCCGGTCCGCGCCTGCGCCGCGTCGTCCAGCGTCGCGGCCGGTGCAAGGGCCGGGCAGCGGTTGATTTTCACGGAATGCACCGGCAGACGCAGGGCCGGATCCCCCAGTTCGGCAACCGGGGTATACAACCTCAGATGGAGTTCCTCCGGGGGCAGGTCGAGAAACGGCGCCGGGTCCATCCTGAGGTCGTACACCAGCACGCTGTTGCGGTTGCGCGTCTCATAGACCAGGGGCAGCACCAGGGAGGTGCAGCAGTTCGCGGCGGGATACACCCGGGCGGTGTGCACCAGGGGAGTGCCTGCCGGGATATCGACCAGTTCCGCCACCTTCCGCTTGTGACGCAGGTCGAACAGCCACCGGTACAGGCGCGGCTGGCGGTCCCTGAGCAGCCGGGCGAGCGCAATGGTTGCCTGCACGTCGGAAAGGGCGTCATGGGCCTCGGCATGTTCCAGGCCGTTGGCCGCGGCCAGGTCCGCCAGGCGGAAGCTGGGATTTCCGTCGGGCTTCGACGGCCACCGGATTCCCTCGGGCCGCAAGGCCGCAGTCATGCGGGTCAGGTCGATGATGTCCCAGCGGGAGCAGCCGTCCCGCCACTCCCTGGCATAGGGATCGTGGAAGTTGCGGAACAGCGTGTGGCGGGTGACCTCGTCGTCGAACCTGAGAGAGTTGTAGCCGGTCCCGCAGGTGCCCGGCATGGACAGCTGTTCCAGGATCCCGGCAATGAACCGCGCCTCGATATCCCCGCGTTCGCGTGCGAGCTGCGGCGTGATGCCGGTGATGAGGCAAGCCTCGGGCGACGGCAGCCGGTCCACCGGCGGGCGACAGAACAGCACCAGGGGCTCACCGACGGCATTCAGCTCCTCATCGGTACGCTGGCCGGCGAATTGCGACGGCCGGTCCCTGACGGGGTCCGCGCCGAAGGTTTCATAGTCGTGCCAGTAAATAGTTGTCGCGCTCATGGTCCCGGGACACCCGGAACGGGGAAAATCGGCATGGCATGCAGGGGTTGGCGAGAACCCGGTCGGGAGTGGAAACGGAGAATCCGGAGTATAGGTGAATTCGCGGCCTGGATTGCCGGCATCCGAAAATCCAACATGCACCGGGCCCCGGTTTCGCAATACAATCCGGGCGGCGATGGCCGCACCGCCGCCCGGCGGGCGCCAACGCACCCGACTGACTCCCGGTCTTGCCCCGGCGCCGACTCCCCCCCGACAACCAGTGTCCTACGCCGCGAAGAACCACAACGCCCAGGCCATGGGCCTGATGGTGCTGGCAATGCTGATCCTGCCCGGCATCGATGCGATCGCAAAATCCCTGGCCGGCGTCATCTCCCCGGGACAGATCGCCCAGTGCAGGTTCCTGTTCCAGATACTG
>JAJDTE010000232.1:0-9578 GCA_022827325.1 Gammaproteobacteria bacterium
TCATGAACCCGGGTCAAAGGGTGAGAAGAAACTGCAGGATGCGGTCAATTTCATCCGAATCCAGCAGTTCGTGCCGCAGGTACGGCGGCATGGAGGTGTCCGGGTTCAGCGCCGGCGCGTCGGCGATTTGCCGGCGCAGGACCTCGATGTCGGGGAACCGGGGCTGCATTGCCACCAGGGGCGGCGCGATGTTCCCGGATACCGGCAGAGTCTCCGGCCAGGGATTGACATTCAACATGTGGCAGGCAACGCAGTTGCCCTTGTCGCGGTCGATGGACAGGCACCAGCCTGTCCTGATCATACTTGTCGGGGGGTTGCTGCGGCACTGGAGTTCGTCGGGCCAGTCCGTGACATCCTGCGCCGGTGCCGTTGGCGGCAACGTGCAGATGCCAAGGACGCCGATGGCGATGGCGAATTTCTGGATGGCCTGATACACGCCAAGCTTGCTGACTGCGGGACATGTCATTGTACCTACAGGCACTTCCGGGAAATAGAAAATTGTGCTGGCAATTCCATGGCATTCGACGGCGCCATCAGCTACTTCTCAAGGAGCTTCCAGTCCGCCGCCTCGCGTTCGAGTTCCCTGATGCGCGCCTCGATGGCCTGGGTGAGATACTGGCTTTCGTCGTTGTTTTCCCTCAAGGCCAGCTTCAGCGAGGACAGCGCCGCCCCGAAGCGGCCGAGGACCGCATGGTATTCTGCGTCAGCCTGGTGGGCCTCTGCCAGCAGGCCCAGGGCCACGTTGGCCCGGGACAGCAGCGGATAGAGTTCGTACTCTTCGGGGTGGCGGCGAAGCTGGAAACGGGCGGACTTTTTCGCCTCTTCGGCGCTGCCCGCCTCCAGGAGGGCCTCGAGGTAGGCATAGCGGAGATAGCCGGATTCGGGGTACTTCTCAACCAGTTCGCCGTAAGCAAGGGCGGCTGCGGCCGGGTCTCCTGACTGCCGGGTGATTTCCGCCCGGGCAGCCTGCACCTGTGGCGTGTCGGGGAGGTGTCTGATGACCTCGTCGACGAGCGCCATGGCCTCATCGAACCGGCGCGCTTCCATCAGCGCCAGGGCGAGGCCGTACTTCCAGGCCTGCCGCTGGATGCCCTGGGACTGCGTGATCCGGTCTTCCAGTACCTGCCGGGTATCGGTCTGGGGGTCCCCGTACAGCGCCTGCACCCGCGCCCGCGCCAGGTGGAAGTCAAGGCTGCTTTCATGCTGGACCCGGGGATACGCACTGATCCTGGACTCGGTTTCTGCCATCCGGGTGTAGGACAACGGGTGGGTTCGAAGATACTCCGGTACGTCCTTGTCCGACACGAAGTTGAACCGCTGCAGTTTCGCAAAGAAAGCGGACATGGCACGGGGGTCGTAACCGCTTTTTGCCATCAGGTCGATCCCGATGGCGTCCGCTTCACGTTCGAACTCCCGGCTGTAGGCGAGCCGGTTGGACAGCAGCGACGCATTGGCCAGCGTCACACCCGCCACGCCGGCCTGCCCTCCCACCAGGATCGAGGCGAGGATCGCCGCCGTGGTGGGGATCTTGCTGGCCTGTGACTGGGCGATCATGCGGGGCAGGTGACGCTGGGAAAGGTGGGCGATCTCGTGGCCTACGACGGATGCCAGTTCGCTCTCGTTCTCGGTGGTGAGCATCAGGCCGCTGTTGAAGGTGATATAACCGCCCGGCACCGCAAAGGCGTTGATTTCGTTTTCCCGGATGAGATTGAGCTTTGGGGTAATGCCGCCCAGGTTTGCCTTGCTGCCGATCCGTTTGCCCAGGCCGTTCAGGTAGTGGCGCAACTCATGGTCGGAGATGTAGCTGTCCGTCGCCATCAGTTGGCGCAGGAATCGCCTGCCGATCATCTGCTCGTCATCCGGGCTCAGGTACCGGGTTGCAGCCTCACCGAGTTCAGGCAGGGTGCTGCCCTGGGCGTGGACAAGGGATTGCGTCGGCAACAGCAGCGCCAGGGAAAACAGGTTGATCCCGCACAGGAATCCGGTGGACAGTGAGGAAAGATATCGCGGCATGGTTCCGGTAATCATAACGGGTCGGGTATGATGGAGTGCTTACAGTTTTGTAATATCGCAGCTGTATTATCCGTGGGCGTCCCCGGGTTATATCGGGGCGGCAAGTCTTCCACGATTCTGGCGATTCGTTACCGGAAAACGTGTGGGCAGATGAAAGAACAAAACGAATATGACACCATCGTCACGCCGGATACACTGAAGGCGTATTTTACCGATCGGGATGACGGCCCGCCCTGGGTGGTCGTGGACTGCCGGTTCAACCTGATGCAGCCGCAGCAGGGTCGGGAGGAATACCATGCCGGCCACATCCCGGGGGCATTCTATGCCCATCTCGACGCGGACCTCTCGTCCCCGGTGTCGCCCGACAGCGGCAGGCACCCTTTGCCGGACCGGGATGCCTTTGCCCGGCTTGCCGGTTCCTGGGGCGTCGGACCCGACACCCAGGTCGTGGTCTATGACCAGGGAAGCGGCGCAATTGCGGCGAGGCTCTGGTGGCTGCTGCGCTGGATCGGACATGGTCGGGCGGCGTTGCTGGAGGGCGGGTACACGGCCTGGCTGGCCGCCGGCGGCGCATTGGATGCGGGGGTGCCGGAGCGAATCGAGGATGCCTCTCCCGCGGGTGTCCGGGGGGAACATGCCTCCTGGACCGGCACGGAGGAACTGGCGGTGGCCCTTGGCAGGGTACGGCTTATCGACGCCCGGGATGCCGCGCGGTTCCGCGGCGAGCAGGAGCCGATCGACACCGTTGCGGGTCACATCCCGGGCGCCATCAACCGGCCGTTCAGCGACAACCTGGATAAGGACGGCCGGTTCCACGACGCGGATACGCTGAGGCGGCAGTTCCTGTCACTGCCGGGGATGACCGACATCACCGAAGGCACTGCCTGGGTGGTGAACATGTGCGGCAGCGGGGTCACCGCCTGTCACAACATCCTTGCCATGGAAATCGCCGGACTGGGTGGTTCCACGCTGTATGCCGGGTCCTGGAGCGAGTGGATCCGGGACCCGTCAAGGGCCGTGGTAACCGGGGAATAAATTCCTGCCTGTGGCCGGGCTGCTGCGGCATCCGCGGCCTGCACAGAAAAAGGCAGGGATGCCGCGAACGGATTGTCCCGGGCATTCCCGGGCAGTCCCGGGACGGCATCAGAGTTCTTCCACACCCCGGTCTCCCCCGAGCAGGAGCAGGTCCGCGCCACGGCGGGCAAACAGGCCCACCGTCACGACCCCGGGGATCTGGTTGATTCTGCTTTCCATCTCCACGGGGTCCAGTATGTCCAGACCGTGCACATCCAGGATCACATTGCGGTTGTCGGTCAGGAAGCCGCTGCGCCAGACCGGTTCTCCGCCCATTTGCGCCAGTTCCCTGGCCACCATGCTCCGGGCCATCGGGATGACTTCCACCGGCAGCGGAAAGGTCCCCAGCCGTTCCACCAGTTTGCTGCTGTCGGCAATGCAGACGAAGGTTTCCGAGACCTCGGCCACGACCTTTTCCCTGGTAAGCGCACCGCCACCGCCCTTGATCAGGTGGCGGTGCCGTGTGGTTTCATCCGCACCGTCGACGTAGATGCGCAAGCTGCCGACATCGTTCAGTTCCAGCACTTCGATTCCGTGCGACTGCAGCCTTGCGGCACTGGCATCGGAACTGGACACGGCTCCGTCAATCCGCCCCTTGATGCGGGCCAGTCCGTCGATGAACAGATTGGCGGTGGATCCCGTTCCCACGCCGACGACATCGCCGCTGCGGATATATTCCAGTGCCGCATCCGCGGCCATCTTCTTTTCGTTGTCCTGTGACATCGGTGGTTCTGGAGAGCCTAGAACAGGGACGCGCTCAACTGGTTCACCGCGCTCAGCATGTCCGGGTCGTCGCTCAGGGTTTCGGAGATGGCGCTCCGACAGGCTACCTTGGGGTCGATACCGGTATGCATCAGCTTGGCGGCGTGCACCAGCAACCTGGTGCTGGCGCCTTCCTCGAGTCCGCTGCCCTTGAGGTTGCGCGTCATGCCGGCAAATTTCACGAGTTGCGCGGCGGTGTCCCGGTCGAGGCCCGATTCCCGGGCTACAATTTCCGTTTCCAGCCCTGCGTCGGGATAGTCAAACTCAATGGAAACAAATCGTTGGCGGGTACTTTGCTTAAGATCCTTCAGGACACTCTGGTACCCGGGATTGTAGGAAATGGCAAGGCAGAACTCGTTCGGAGCCCGCAGCAGTTCGCCGGTTTTCTCCACCGGCAGCACCCTGCGGTCATCCGCCAGGGGATGGATCACCACGGTGGTGTCCTTGCGTGCCTCCACGATTTCGTCCAGGTAGCATATGCCGCCGCTCCGCAGGGCCCGCGTGAGCGGCCCGTCCGACCAGCGGGTTTCTCCCCCGACGATGAGGTAGCGCCCTACCAGGTCCGCGGCCGTCAGGTCGTCATGGCAGGAAACGGTGATCAGGGGACGCTGGAGCCGCCAGGCCATGTGTTCCATGAACCGGGTCTTGCCGCATCCGGTGGGTCCCTTCAGCAGTACCGGGATGTTGTTCGCGTAGGATGCCTCGAACAGGGCAATCTCGTCCTGTTGCGGGGCGTAATAGGGTTCGTCAGCGATCAGGAATTCGTCTATGTGGATATCGATACTCATGGCCGGCTTTGATGCTCCAGGGGGCGGAGTGTATCAAGTTTGGCTGATTCTCCGCTGTATCATGCCATCGGGTTGCGGGGCTTGCCTGTCCTGGCGCCGTCGCCGGGGCCGCCCCGGCATCCGGACGGAGAATGCCGCGGCATTCAGTGACGGGCATCCACCCGGCAGGGCGCCCCGGTCTTGATGATTCCTTCCGCGTCCGGCGCAGCGTTCACGCCGAAGAATATCTCCCCATCCCGCTCGCGATAGCTGGACAGGGTGTGTATGGGTTCAGGGCCCAAGAGTGCGCCGGACTCGGGATCCACCGTCGGCACCGAGCAGCGGGCACAGGGTGCAACCACACGAAGCGGAACGTCACCGACAACAATCCGTCGCCAACGGTCCTCGGCAAACGGGGGGCATCCGTCGATCACGATATTGGGCCGGAACCTCAGCATGCTCACCGGCTCCGCGAGCCTTCCGTTCAGGTCATCCAGAGACGACTGCGTGGTGATCAGCAGGGGAAAACAGTCGGCGTACCGTGTATGGTCGCCGGGTTGTGATACGGACGGGTCGCAGGGGCGGGTGTCCGCCGCCGGAAATGCAATCAGGCGGCAGGAGTCCCCGATGGCCTGGCTCAGCCATCCGGCGGTATCCTCCCCGAGGTCGATGCCGGAAACGTCGCTGCCCCATACACTGGAGGAAACCTTCCGCATGGAGGCCCGGGTCTCCGGTACCCGGTGGGGCTGCATGCCGAATGATTCCAGCACCAGGGTGTCGCCGTCGATGGCGGTTTCCACAAGGACCATCTGGGGATGCGTCCGCTGGGTCATCATCCGGCCATCCGGTGTCACCACCATCCATTGCCGGTCGAATGCCAGCCCGGCGACCCCGAGATGTGATGAACCGAGCGTGACGCCGCGCAGGGATTTCACGGGGTAGATATGGATTTCCGATACGGAAAGGGACATCGTTCAGGTCCTTGGTGACTGCGCGCCCAAGGATACAGGTATGTGGTACTCTCCGCCATGATGAAACAGGCCAGTGAAGCACTCGAAATTCTGTTCGACCTGATCCGGTTCGATACCACCAGTCGACGCTCCAACCTCGAGTTGATCGATTATGTCCGCGCATTCCTCGAACGGCGGGACATTCCCCACGATCTCACCTGGAACGAAGACCGCAGCAAGGCCAATCTCTTCGCAACGCTCGGGGAGGAGCGAGCTCCCGGCATCGTCCTTTCCGGGCACACGGACGTGGTGCCCGTGGACGGCCAGGAATGGTCGTCGGATCCCTTCGAGCCCGAGGTGCGCAACGGCAGGCTGTACGGGCGGGGAAGCTGCGATATGAAGGGATTCATCGCAACCTGCCTTGCCAAGGCTGACGACATCCTGGAAGCGGATCTGCCCCTCCCGGTACATTTCGCCTTCTCCTATGACGAGGAAGTGGGCTGCATAGGCGTCCGTGGGCTGCTGGCGGATCTGAAAAAGCGCGCGGTTCTGCCCAGGGCCTGTATCATCGGGGAACCGACCGACATGTCCGTGATCCGGGCGCACAAGGGCATGCTGTTCAAGCGCTGTACCGTACATGGCCGGTCGGCGCATTCCTCCCTGGTGCACCTGGGGGTCAACGCGGTGGCCCGGGCGGCCAGGGCCATTGCGCATATTGAGGATATCGGCGAGCGCATACGCCGTGAAGGTCCGTTCGACGATCAGTTCGATCCGCCGCATACCACCCTTCACTGCGGCGTCATTCACGGCGGCACCGCCAACAACATCATTCCCGACCGCTGCCAGTTCGATTTCGAGATTCGCAACCTGCCCGACCAGCCCACGCTCCCACTGTTCGAGGAAGTGACCGCTTATACGCGGGAACTGGAACGGGAGATGCACGCCGTTGACGAGACCACCGGATTCGAATGGCAGACGCTGGCGGAATATCCGGGGATGAACACCTCGCCGGAAGAGCCCGTGGTCGATATGGTCTCGCGGCTGCTGGATGACTACAGGATGCCGGGCAAGGTCAGTTACGGTACCGAGGGAGGCCATTTCCAGGCGGCGGACATTCCCACCGTGATCTGCGGCCCGGGGAGTATCGAACAGGCCCACAAGCCGGATGAATTCGTTGAACTCGCGCAACTGGACAGGTGCGGGGCGTTTATAGACGCGCTCATACGGGATATGGGCCCTTCCGGGGCGCCATGACAATCTACCTGGGCCTCGGGTCCAACCAGGGTGATCGGGTCGACCGGCTGGAACTGGCGGTCGTCCGGCTCCAGAACGCCGGGTTCGGTGTGACGCGGATATCTCCCGTGGTCGAATCCCCTGCGATGCTCCCGCCCGGGGCGGACCCGTCCTGGGATCGGCCCTACCTGAACATCGTGGTCGCCGGGAAGGCCCGCTGGACCCCGCGCCAGGCCCTGGATGTCATCAAGTCCATCGAGCGGGATGCCGGCCGGGAGCCCGGTCCGCGCTGGTCTCCCCGCCCGCTCGACATCGACATCCTGATTTGGGGGGACGAGCGGATACAGGAGCCCGGCCTGGTGATCCCGCACCCCGGAATCGAAAACCGCGACTTCGTCATTACGCCGCTTTTGCACATCGCCCCTGGCCTGGTGCTCCCGGGGGCCGGTCGGACCGTGTTCGATCTGTCCTTGGGCCGGCGCAATATTCCGCTGTGGATGGGCATTCTCAATATCACGCCGGATTCGTTTTCCGACGGGGGAAGCTGGGAGGACCGGGACCGGCTCGCGGACTGGATCGACCGGATGATTGCCGAAAATGTCCAGATCATCGATGTGGGTGCGGAATCCACCCGGCCCAATGCCGGGGAAATTCCGCTGGAGGAGGAGTGGCGCAGGCTGCAGCCGGTGCTGGATCTGCTGAAGGAGCGCCTCGCCGGCAGAAGGGTGCGCCCCATGGTATCTCTCGACAGCCGGCACCCGGAGATCATCGCGAGAGGCCTTGCCCATGATATTGACCTGATCAACGACGTCACCGGGCTGGATGATCCTGCCATGGCAGCAGTGGTGCGGGACAGCAATTGCGACGTGGTGGCCATGCATGCCATGACCGTTCCGGTGAACCCTGCAGTACTGCTGCCGGATACGGAATCGGCGGTGGTTCAGCTGCTGCGCTGGATCGAGGAGAAGAAGT
The DNA here is from genome assembly GCA_022827325.1 of Gammaproteobacteria bacterium. Lineage (GTDB taxonomy): Bacteria > Pseudomonadota > Gammaproteobacteria > Arenicellales > Poriferihabitantaceae > VYFG01. Next base: position 7,772 of record JAJDTE010000232.1, read on the forward strand.
CCGCCTGGGACCGCATGGGGATCAATCTTGGCCGCATGATTTTCGATCCCGGTATCGGCTTTGGCAAGAGTTCCGTCCAGGCATGCGAACTCATGTCCCATGTGCGGGAACTGCGCGGGGCGGGTCTTCGGGTGCTGATCGGCCACTCCCGGAAGTCGTTCATGGCGGCATTCAGCGACCGCCCAGCCAGGCAGCGGGACCTGGAGACCCTGGGAATCTCCCTCGCCCTAGCAGACCAGGGAACGGACATCCTCCGGGTGCACCATCCCATGATTCACCAGCGGGCATACCGGGCCTGGTGCCATGTAACCGGCCGCTGAACCCGCCTGTCTTGCCGGCAATTTCAGTGGAACATCACTTCCGCCGACAGGGTGAACGCGGGAATGGCGGCATCGAACATACTGCCTTCGTCGTCCTGCATCTGGTAGCTTCCCATCATGCTGCCCACCGGTGTGGTCAGGATGGCGCCGCTTGTGTATTCGTAGTGATCCCCGGGCTGGAGGTGCGGGTGTTCGCCGACCACGCCGGGGCCCCTTACTTCGCGTGTTTCTCCATCCGCGTCCGTGATCACCCAGTGCCGGCTCAGCAGTCGGGCGGGTATGTTCCCGGTGTTTTCCATACGCACGGTGTAGGCGAACACGTATTGATTGGCTTCCGGGTCGGACTGTTCTCTCAGGTACTGCGGCGTAACGCGTACGGTGATCTGCTGAATGGTTGGCATCGGCTGTCGGCTTCGTCTTGTCCTGGTATCGGCGGCTGCCAGGGGCTATCGGATTGATGGATTATAGTCTTTCCCGGTCGGGCCATGGGATAGGTCATGGGCATGACGGAAACTGTCGCGGAAATGACGCCCCCGGACGGCCGCATGCCAGCCTCGTCCGTCCTGCTGTAGACTCCGGCCCTTTTCCCGGGTTCCCTTTTTCCCCGCATTCCCAATGTGCGCACAATCCGCCGGAAACATCGACCATGCCTGGGATGGCCCGATACACCAGGATCGCGGGGCCGACATGCTGCGGGGCGGTTGTCCCATGTATCGACGGGGGCATGGAAATGGACGTCCGGATTCTCCCCGGGGCATGTCCCGGGACGGGATCAATGAGAACGGAGCGGGCCCGTGAAATCCCTGCATGACGACTTCGGCGTGGAGATCGAAGGCATTGACCTGAGAGACGCGGCCACGCACTACACATGGATACGCAGGGCATTCGAAGAGCATTCCGTACTGCTGTTCCGGGACCAGTGTCTTGATGACGAGGCGCATCTTGCCCTGGGGCGCCTGTTCGGCGTCATCGAGATCAGGGAGAGGAATCCGCAGGAACACGAGGCCCGGATGTCGATGGTGTCGAACCGCAGGGAAGGCGGGCATGTCCTGTCCGAAGAGAGTCCCCGGCTCCTGCACCTGAAAGCGAACCAGCTCTGGCACACCGACAGCACATTCCTGCCCGCGCCGGCGCTTGCCAACATCCTGGCCGCCCGAAAGCTGCCGACATCGGGCGGTGAAACGGAATTCGTCTCGACCCGGGCGGCCTGGCGTGATCTCCCCGGTTCCACCAGGACGCGGTTGCGCAGGCTCGTCCTGCGCCATCGTTACACGCATTCGCGCATGGCCATATCTCCGGCCGCCGCCGCCCTCGACGTCGTCACCATGTGGCCCGAGACGGTGTGGCGGGCCGTGTGGCCCAATCCCGTCAACGGGGCGGAGGCCCTCTACATTGCCTCCCACGCCTTCGGTGTAGTCGGCATGGGCGAGAGGGAAGGCCGGGAACTGATCGAGGAACTGATTGCGTTCACGACGCGGCCGGCCCGC
>JAJDTE010000161.1:0-7767 GCA_022827325.1 Gammaproteobacteria bacterium
GCGAGAAACACTTCCCGGTTGTAGAGGAAGCCGTGCAGCACCGACGCCACCGGCACGCAGAAGGTGGCGGACCCGTCGTCGGTCTGCCAGGCCGACCGGGCGGCGGGCGGAAAGCGTTCCATGCCGGGCAGGCCGTCGAGACCGGCGAGGTGTCCGGCCTCGCGGAGGGCGAGGGAGGCGTCGAATGGGCGGCAGGTGATCAGGTCGCCGGCCGTGCCCTCTTCAAGCCTGGCGTCGAGCGCGGCGTCGTAGTCCGCCGGCGCGCTCGGCCGGAACTCCACCGCGATGCCCCGGTGGGCGGCCTCGAAGGCCGGGATGATGATCTCTTCCCATGCCTGACGGTCGTCGTCCCGCCAGCTCTCGAGAATCAGGGTCGTCTCCGTCCCGGCGGCGGTTCCGCACAGCAACGCGGCCAGCACCGCCGCCGCAGGGATGTGCCGGCCCATTCTCCGCCCCCCGGTGCGCCGCGGCCCCATGCCGTCATTCTCCCCGCGGCCGGCACAGCCGACGGACGCCGTCCCGGTTGTCGCCACAGGTGTCCCGTATTCCATGCCTGAAGTGTAGCCGCCGGGAAGTTGGCGGCTCAAGACGCCGATACCGGCGGGATGCGGGACTTCCCTGTGTCTCCGCCCGGGTTTCCCGTCCCGCGTCCCCTTATCTTCGGGTTCCGGACAAACCGACACAGAAACCGCACTCCCATGACCGAAGCCTTCCCTGCCATTGGTGATGATTCTGGGTATTCCATTGATTCAGCAGCAATCCTGTTCCATCCGGAGCCCGCCTGCGTCAATCCAACCACCGCCGGCCTGGTTCAGGCCTCCATCTCGGCAGGCACCCGCCGGGCCTACCGGGGAGCGCTGGAAAGACTGGATGCATGGCTCGGCGGGCGTGTTCTCGATGACCACGCCCTTTCGGAATGGGTCGCCGGCCTGCATGGCCGTGGACTTTCGGCTTCCAGCGCATCGCTGGCCGTCGCCGCCTGCCGCTTTCGGGCAAAAATGTCCGGCATGGAGAATCCCGCCGGGCCCATGACCGCAAGAACCCTGGCCGGCATCCGCAGGAGTTCGACAGGAAGGGGACGGGGCCAGGCGGCCGGGGTGACCTGGGAGGAGGCGGACCTTGTCGTGGACAGGGCCATGAGGGAAGGCACGGTACGGGGACTGCGGGATGCCGCCATGATCGCGGTGGGTTCCGATGCGCTCCTGCGGGTGGGGGAGATGGTGGCCATCGACGTGCGCGACATTGAGCGCGACCCGGATGGCTCCGCCGTACTCCACATCCATCAGTCCAAGACCGATCAGGAGGGCATGGGCGCCACCTGTTATCTCGGGCGCCGTACGGTGGAGGTGCTGGACAGATGGATGGCAATGGCCGGGATCGGGCAGGATGGAAACAGCCCTGACGATCCCATGTTCCGATCCGTCCGCAAGGGCGGCGGCGTGGGAGGCCGCCTGTCGGCCCGCTCGGCCCGCTCCATCGTGACCCGCCGCTGCGGTAGAAGCAATGGGGACCATGGAGGCATCGGAAGAATATCGGGCCATTCCCTGCGTGTGGGTTCCGCGATGAGCCTGGCGCGGGCTGGCGCCAGCCTGGTCGAACTTCAGCAGGCGGGCCGGTGGAAATCCCCGGAGATGCCCGCCCGGTACACCCGCGGGGAATCGGCCCGCAGGGGTCCGGTGGCGCGGCTCCGGCACGGGCAGGTTGGGGAAAGGCGGCGGGAAGCCGGTGATGGCCCGGATGCCGGTGGGATTGCCGGCGGATTCCCGGGGGAAACGATTCGGGATATCGGGCAGGAACCGGGTCCCGGCGACGGTTTGACTCCGGGAATTCGGGTTAATGGAAGTAAAGCGGGGGTTGACTCCGCCCTGCTGGAGCACTGTCGCCAAGGACTGTCCCGCCTTGGGGTGTCTTCACCATCGGGCAAGCCATGCCTCATCGTCAAGCGGGAATTTAAAGGTATCCGTGAACGATTGTCAAACCCGGATTCGGATGCAGGGCCGGACGACTCCAGGGTGTCGGGAATGCCGGGCATTCCAATGGCGGCGGGATTTCCCTGAAGCCGGTTTCCAGCCGGTTCACGGGCACGGCGTGGTCCATTGGTTCCATTAACCCGAATGAACAGAACCAATGAGATGAAGAGCGAACCTGTATTTTGTGGAAAACCTGGCTGGGGAATTCTTGTAGCCATGGTCTTGGGCCTTTCCCTTGCCGCCTGCGGAGGAGGGAGCGGTGGTAATGGTGGCAGCGGCATGATGCCGGATCCCGGTGGCGAAAATACGGGTAGTGGCACCGGTGGCGGAGATGGAACAGATGACAGTTCTGGAGGTGATGGTGGCATGAATCCGGATTCCGGTGGAACCGGGAACGATAGCGATGCTGATGTCAACACTGGCAATGTCGAACCGACACTCTATTTCTCAAACTCGCTTGGAACATCCGGATTGACCGATGAGGGCACCTACCCTACGACCCAAACACGAATAGTGTTTACAGATGTTTCCGGTACCGGGAAGAACGGCCCCCTTGCATCGGACCAGGACAACGTAACCCAACTGGCAATCAGCTATGGCGGTAACACCATCGAATTCACTGGCAACGAATGGAACCCGTCTATCGGCGTCTATATGGAACAGTCCGGCTCGTTCACTGCCTATGGCTGGTGGGCCAGTGATGGCGATCATGTGGATGTGGCCGTTTTGTCCACTGAACGAAAAAGAGGGGACGGCGAAGTCCATGAAGCGATCAATGCCTATATCCTCCACGGAACGACGACTCCGGTAGATTCACGGCCCACGGGAACGGCCACTTATTCGAAGAGATCCGGTTTCCGCGCCTCAGAGAGAGATTCATATACAACCTGGGACGATTTCCTGGCTGGCACACCTTCGGACGGTCCCAACTATCGTGGTGATGTTAGCGTGTCCTTCGACTTTTCGGATATGGACTACGAGGGTACGATCAGCAATATCACCGCGACCGGAAAATTTCGTGGCCAGGACAGCACACCGACTAACATCGGAAATATTACCTTCGGGTCTGACATTGCCAATGATGGTTTTTTCGCTGACGGTGCGGAGATCACATGGGCCGGCAGAGATGATTTCCAAGGCACCATACAGGGCAATTTCTTCGGCCCCAACGGAGAGGAAATCGGTGCGGTATTCCATGGCACTAACGGAGGAAATCAGCTTTATGGGCACCTGACTGCGGAAAAAGAATAGGAGAATCGAATGTTTCGTTTCAAGGTGTGGACATGTGGAAGATCATTTATCACTGGATTTCTGGTTGCCTTGGTTGGGATAGTTCAAGCACCTGCTGTTCATGCGCAATCGGAAGGCGTACAGCATATACATGAAATTTTCCAACCATTGCTTAGCAGCTTCAATCAGCTTTCTGCTCAATTCTCCAGAAGAATATTTTGACAACTCCATTGAAGAACTAAAAGGTTAGGCCTGGCTGATAAGGAATACCGCTCATGACTCGCATCCGAATCGTTCTTATCACGCTAGTAATCTTGACATGCAGTACATTTCTTTCACATGCAAACGAATACTACACGGAAGAATTACCTGGAGGCATGCTTCGTATGTATATCCCTGAATTGGAAGGGTGGTTTGTCGCCCGGTGCAACGACAAAGATGAAGACGGAAAACTCTACTGCGTACTCATAGTAGATGAAAGCGAATTGTCTGAAAATCCACCGACCCAACTTGATCCAGGTGCTCCAATTGGGCCATATCCTTGCGATCCAGAAAGACCTTGGATCTTGTGCCAAGTGCCTTAGCGTATTTATATCTTGTCTTACTTAACATGCTTCAAACTATCCAATTATCTACACTAGTCTATTTGAAAATCTAGAATTAAACATTCAACTCTTAGGAGAAAGAATAGTGAAAAACATTCATCACCGATTGGCAGAACTTGAATATTACGAGCTGCAAAATTTGCCCAAAAAATCAAGATTGATTGCTGAAGAAAACTCCTCGGATATTGGCGCGGTAGTCGTATCGATAATACTCCTCGGGCTATCGATAATTGGAGTTTTATATTTTGCTGAAAATGCGGAAGCACAAGGTTCACCGCCTAATCCATTGCCATATGCCTCCACATATGTCAGATGTACTTGGCATGTTCCATATGCTCCTCTATCTTTGTACGATCCATATACTTCTCCCTCTCCGATACCTTGGCCGATACCTCGGGTAGAAGCCATTTATGGGGACCCTGTTTGCTTGCCTGATCAAGATCACTTGACCTTGATTCAAGAGACATGGCCGGAGACGTTGGAGCAATACATGAATCGATTTGAACAGTGGAGGACCCAACCCCAGTTGGACTGAGTATCAAAACAGACATCACAGCTATTGGTTCAGTATGTCTAAATAATGAGGCCATTCTTATGAGGGCCGAACCTATACATTCAGATCAGAGTTCCACGCTCGTTCAGCCGTCGTGGCGGCAGACACCATTAGTTCATTTCTCGGAGCCCAGTAAACTTCGAAAACGCATTACTCAGTTCGATCCCATTACTGAATGCAGAGGAACAGTATCATCTTTTGCGGAACGTCTCCAAAACACGCCGAAATCCCAGAACTGGACTAACATCAACGATGCAATAAAACGCCAAAGTTATCCTCGCCGCACCTGCTACAGATATGTCACGATCGCTAAGCGTACTGTCGAGAGAGCGCTCGAGGGAAAAAATATCGCCAGGATTTCGGCAATTATGATCGTGAGTGAGCTTGGATCTACATTGAGTGAACTTGGGGTTGTCGACATTGAAACCGCACGCAAATCTGAACTTCCATCCGGTGCGCAAATCGAAATGGTTATGGAACGCGCCAAGCAAATTGTATTGGAGTGGTTGACAAAGGATAGTGGGTTTCACGACGAATTGCCTGCTCATCCAGAGTTTGTTTATAGAATCACGGGGGATTGGCAGGGCTGGAATCACTTTCTCGATGTCGAGGTCGGCACAACTGACTACGATGCGAATGCCCGCGAGGATGCTCTTGAGGATGGGCTTTTCGACGTCATGAAAATGATCTTGCATTATTCTCAGTGCATGAAAAGGAAAAATTGCACAGTCGCGGAAAACAGTGAGCCTGGCTGAATTCCGATGTTGGCCGACATCTGAATCTCGTAGCTGACGGAGTGCTGTGTCGTAGATGGCGGATTTCCGAGTTTGGCATAATGTGAAAGTGGACTACCCACCTCGAAGCAATTCCGCTTTCGAGAGACAGACTTGTAACATGCGAATGAAAAAAGCTCTCCTTCCAATGGCATTGGTAATCGGCTTGACTGTGGGGCAAGCAGCTAATGCAGGGCCGTTAGCCTGCATCGGCACTGCGTCAGTTGCTGCCGCCGGATGGCTCGGCTATGGCATCTTCAAGGTGGTCACTGCGCCGGTCACGATCTGGGCAACCCCAGCAGAGGTCGCTCCGCTGGTCGCTGCCGGTACAGCGACGGTTAAAGCGGTCACCGCTGTTTGTGCGGCTCCAACGCCTTGAACAGAAATCCCCTCGCCCATTAATGGGCGAGGGGATCACAGAGTCAAATAAAGGCGGTCATTTGGCCGCCTTTTATGTCACTCTGGTTGGGATTCATGCCGTGAATATGAAACTCGGGCGTTTTTCGGCGCAGGTCACAGAGGATGTGGATGTCGATATCCAGAGTTGGATGCCTTTGATCAGTTCCTATTGAAACGAGTGTTACGATTGTAGAAGTAAAGAATACAGTGAATTTACTCTATATGGCCCGCAGTCCCTACTGACACTGTCTCATCAAGGCTTGACCGAAGGCGGACCCCAAAACTGCGCTGGGACTGTCTCTGCTTTGTCCAAATCCGGTTGCGGTTTGATGTCGTGTTTCACCAGAATCGTCCAGAGATCATTTGGGTGCGTCGGATGTGGTGCGAATGAACAGCCTGACCTGATATGGCGATTCGTGGATCGCGTTCTGCACCAGGATATACCGCAGGGGCGATATCGCCATTAATCCTCATGATGACGGAGGTCCGGGCCGCCGTTCTCTGACGGGCCGCCGACACGACCGGGCATTGCATTCGGGAGTTTGTTTGTGTACAATTCCGGCCATTCTCACTGATCAAGGTATCTCTCCCGGGACAGCCATGCACTTGCCATTGCCTGATCTGAAAGAACAATCCGGGGTGGACGGCGGATCGACAGTATCCGGCATTGATCCGGGAAGCTTTCTTTCCGCGCCCTGTCCGGTTCCGGGAGCGTCCCCGGGGTTGACAGGGTCAGACAGCAGGGCGAGCATGGATCGCCGGATCGCCGGATCGCCGGATCGCCGGATCGCCGGATCGCCGGATCGCCGGATCGCCGGATCGCCGGATCGTCCAGATCTGTGTCCGTGCGCCAGGCGTGATCGTGACGGCATGGCCGCGCAGTCGAAGTTTACCGTCATTCCGGCCTGACGCCTCTCCCTCCGCCGGCTTTGGCTCCGACGCCCGTCGGCCGGCTGCGCCCTTCGACAGTTCCGATCTTGCCCCTGCCCGCGCCGTTGCGAGCGATCGTCATGACCTTCGCCGTTTGTGGCGCTGGATGCGCCAATCTGGCCTTGCCTCGCGAGGTCAGGGGTCGGGGCACTGTTTTGCACCTGCGGCCCGGGTACCGAAATGACGCGCCCGGAAACAACGGGAAGGGCGGCGCATGCGATCCTCGTGGCATTCCTTGCCGCAGCATGCATTGCCCTCCTGCCGGTGAAGAAAGCCGAGGCTCACTCCACGGCGCTTGGAACCGCCTCTATGGCTCCACGCCTGATCACACCTTCCGATGCTTCTCGCTGCACGGTCTCGCCGGCAACGCCGCCGAAATCGGTCGACGCCTGGCTTTACACGGCCCATTGCGACAGTGGGACGAACACCTTCGAGATTCGGGTCGATGACGACTATGCGGCGGCGGAAGCGGCAAAGTTGGCCGAAAAATACGGCATGGACATCGGACGCCTGCCCAGGGTGCTGCGGGAGGGATTGCCGGGACCGCATACGGGCATCGACAGGGTCTTGATCATGAAGGGTCGGAGCAGATGGTCTGCGGGCGGTGGCAGAATCGATATCTATCCAGAAACGAGCAAGGAGTGGAATGACGAGGAGATACTGGCTCATGAGGCGGCACATGTGTCGCTGGATCTGGTCGTGGAACGGGATTCCAGGTGGCTGGCGGCGCAGAAAGCCGACGGAGCGTTCATCTCGCGCTATGCGAGGGACACTCGCACATGGGGTGGTTACGACGAAGATGTGGCGGAGTCGTTCGTGGCGTATCTGGCCGCCCGGTTCCGGCCGGGGAGGATCAGCCGGAACTGGGAAACGACGATCTTCCGGACGATCCCGAACCGGATCGCCTATTTCGACTCGTTGCTGTCCGCCAGCGACATGAAGCCCTTCGCCAGGACCTCGCCGCGCTCAGCGAGCCTGATCGTCTATGACGACAGCCTGTCGATGAATGCCGGCACCGCAGTGACCTATGGCATCCGGCTGCTGTCGCCGCCGGACGCTGCGGTGACGGTCACCCCGGCGAGCGACGACACGACGGCGGCCACGGTGAGCGGGCCGCTGACCTTCTCGACGGGCAACTGGCACATCCCTCAGACCGTGACGGTGACGGGCGTCGCCCCCGGCACGGCCACCATATCCCATACAACTTCATCGACGGACGGCGACTACGATGACATCGCCTCCGCGAATCTGCCGGACATGTCGGCCGAGGTAAAAGCGACAGGAACGCTGGCAGTGTTCAACCTGAC
>JAJDTE010000083.1:0-15240 GCA_022827325.1 Gammaproteobacteria bacterium
CTACGTCAACAAGAACGGCGAGCGGGTGGATCGCGTCGAATGGCACCGCCTGGTCACCTTCCAGGACGGCCTGATCACGATGCTGGAGAAGCACGCGAAGAAGGGCCGCCTGGTCTACGTCGACGGCAAGCTCCAGACCCGCCGGTGGCGCAAGGACGACGAGGGCGCCGACCGTTTCTCCACCGAGATCCTCCTCGTGCCCGGTGGCCGCGTCCGGTTCCTGGACCGTCCTGACGGCAACGAGATGTCTGCGACAGCAACGCCTCCGGGGAGCGCCGACGGTTCATCGGACATACCGTACTAGCGATCACGGTCACGTTCCCCGCCGGCCGGACCGGCATCAGGCGCCCCGGAGGTTGCCCAAGGCGACCCTCGGGGCGCCGCCTGACGGTTCAGTGAAAAATGTAAACATTGCCCCGCAAACGGGGCTTCCACGACCCCAATCTTTACAAATCCATGCGCCAGCACAGCCTCGGATCGGTATTTTACCGTTCCAAATCAACTGACTCAGTCAAACTTTACACTGTCAAAGGGCCTATAACCCTTCTAGTCCTTCCCCGTCCGCTCGAACAGGTTCCCGTCCACCTCGATCCCCGTGGCGTCGATGAACAGCGGAACGTACCCTTTCGTCTCCACCTCGTGCTCGATAATGTACGGCGCAACCCGGCCGGCGAATTCCACCGCCGCATTCCACAGACCCTTCACGTCCATCGGGCCCAGGCGGGACAGCCACTCTCCCGCACGACGCGACTCCGGAACCCGCCGAAGACCCAGAACCGTCCGGGCCGCCCTGTCCGCCCGGAGCGCATCGAGGTCCGACAGCGAACCATGGCCGCGGGCAAAGGAGGCGATGATCGCCCACAAGGTCTCCACGTCCGAGGCACCGCGGTTCCGGACCTTTACCGAGACCGCTTCCTCAAGCAGTTCGAAGAGCCCGAACTGCCGAGCCGTCTGCGCCAGCACCGACGCGCCGCCGAAGACCGTCAGGTCCAGGTCCGTGAATTCGAAGGTCACTCTCGGGGGGGTGATCTTCCGGTGCTTTCCCAGGTTCTTCCCCCGGTTTTTCCGGCCCCGGTTCCGACGCTTGCTCATCTTCACCCACAAGGTGAGTTTTCAGGGATCTCCATTTTCCCATGATTCCCTTCAGGGCGTTGGCATTCCTGGGATCAGGATTGTTCCTTATCAGGGGATGGGGAGCTGTCAAGGGCTAACCAAAGTCTCGACCGAATACCCGAGGCTCCGGTAACCAAGGATACGCTTTTCGCTCATACGCCGAAGCAGGGGGATGGCATCGTCGACATAGTCGTAGACCAGCACTTCACGCTTTTCCGGATGCAGCCGGTGCAGGCGGCCCACATACTGCGCCAGCGTCCCCTTCCAGGATATCGGCATTGCCAGAAAGAGCGTGTCCAGGCGGGCATCGTCGAATCCCTCGCCGATATAGCGGCCGGTTGCGACCAGAACCCGTTCCTCGGTCTCGGGAATTGAAGCGATACGCTCCATGACCTCGCGGCCCTGTCGCACGCCCATTCCACCGGTGAGCAGCAGCACATTGCGGGTAAAAGGGCCGAGCCTTTCGGCGAGCTGCCTTGCGTGACCCTTGCGCTCGGTAAGGACAATCGGCGACCGCCCCGAATCCAGGGCAGACATCACGTCATCAAAGATCTGGTCGTTGCGCTCCCTGTCTGCCGCCAGTTCGGCATAAATCCGCTGTATTTGCGGAGGGTCGTTGTCAGATTCCATCCGTATCCTGAACGAAGTCTTCCGCAGGATCGCCCGGTGTGTGAACGGGCGCCGGCGGGCCTGGGATCTTGCCTCGGCCCGAAACCGCACCGGTCCGCACTGCATGAAGACGATCGGATGGTGCCCGTCCTTGCGAGTGACGGTGGCGGAAAGACCAAGGACGTATCTGGCCTTTGACCTGCGCGCGACCGCCTCGAAGCTGACGGCGGAAACATGATGGCATTCGTCCACAACGACATGGCCGTAATCGGCGACAATGTCGTCGACCACGCCCTTGTGAACAAGGCTCTGGATCATGCCGACATCGACAATGCCGGAAGGTTTTCTTTTGCCGCCTCCAATCCGCCCGACTGAGGATGAAGGAAGGCCGAGGAAAGACCCAAGCCTGGAAATCCACTGATCCAGAAGCTGCCGGCGGTGCACAAGCACAAGGGTATTGGTACCGCGGGCTGCGATGACGGACGCGGCAACCACCGTTTTGCCGAACCCGGTCGCTGCCGATAGCACTCCGGTTTCGTGGACGAGGAGGGCATTGGCCGCCGCCTTCTGGTCCGCGGTCAACTCTCCCTGGAAGACCGCCTCTATCGGACGGCCTTGATTGCGTTCATCCCGCAAGTGCATGTGGATGCCAACCTCTTCGAACAGTTGCTCCATGGCATCCCGGCAACCACGCGGCAGGGCGATATGATGGGACAGCAGTTCGGCGCAGGAGATGATGCGAGGGGTGCCGGTGACGGAACGCCTCATCGCCTGTGCCCTGTAGAAGGACGGATTCTGGAATGCCGCCAGGCGAATGATCCTGTTTACCAGGCTAGGCGGGAGGCTGGCACGCGGGATGTAGATCTGGTCGCCCGATATTGCCTCGATTCTTTCCGGAAGGGACCCGCTGATTTCCGGAAGCGATTGGCTCCGGGATGGCGGCGCTGTCCAGGGTGTCTCGTCCTCGTCATCCACCGGGAGCCGCAGCCCTATCACACGGCCCTGCCGTTCCGCTTCCTGGACGATCCGTGTCGTGTCCGCCAAGGAGAGGCGGTCTATTGATGAAAGAAATAACCACTGGTCCTTGTGGGGTTCGAAATTCCCGTCAAGGAATACGCTGTTGTCCTTTGTTCGGGGACCGTGTTGCAAAGGCAGGGCGATCAGGTTTCCGAATCCCCCGGATGGCATCACGTCCTGGCTGGGGAACAGACGGTCGTAGGATCCGAAACCCATGCCCGGATTGGATTCCATGGCCCCGGTCAGCAGGCTGCTTCCAAGCCTGCGGGCAAGGGTGGCCGGGACCGGTTCGCAGAAGAAGATCCAGACATGCCCTCCGTTACCGGAACGGGAACGCTCAAGCGCCGCCGGAACCTGCTTATCCCTGCAGACATCCAGGAAAGCACTCGCATCGTCCTGCCATGTCTCCTTGTCGAAATCCACGGCAAGGAAACGGCAGGTATCGTCGGGCATCAGCGGGTAGATGCCCATCGTATGGTGTCCGCGCAGATGCCTTTCGAGGGCGTCGGCAGTCACCGGAATGAAAGCCTGGTTCGGGCAGTCGCCGCATCTGATCTGCGGTTTCCGGCAAGTGCCCGGTTCCCATTCCTTTTCACATGCGGGCGCGTAACCGTTCCTGCCGTTCCGGGTATTCTCCCACCGCCTCGGGAAGACATCCTCCCGGCCGGAAAACAGGGATCGGAACAATTCGACCTTTTCCCCGTCCGGTGATTTGAGCGTAACCGGCGATCCGGGTTTTCCCTCTTCGCCTGCAGGGGACTCCCTTGCCTCGAGTTCGGCAAGCCGTGTCCGCAACCCGGACTGCTCGTCTTCAAGCTGCTGGAGGCGCTTTCGGATCAGGTCGATTTCTTCATTCGGACACATGCCGTAAGGGGCAGTTGTGACAGATTCTTGTCCATGGGGCGCCGAAGGATGTTATGGCCTGGCCGGATCAACCGAACAGAGTTGGTATGGTTGGCGCAGAAGGCTTTCGGAATCCATGTGATCATTTTAACCCGTCACTGAGCGATCTCATGACCTATCCGGCAATCCGGTGACTCCGAGCCTCGCAACGTCCGGCTTCCCGTACCGCACATCCGTCAGCGTGGTTTTGTGGGCCTGTTGCTACCGGTGCTGTTGTCGCTGTCGGCGAATACGCCGGAATGGCCGACCCAGGTGACTGCCGTGCCGGGTCACGTCAGCATTCATCCGGCGCCAGACCGGAGAACCGCAGTCCGGAGGAGTCGCCGCCGTCTCCGGGTTCAGGGGCCCGGCTGATCGCGGCTCGGATCGCTTCGGCGCACGCGCCGGATTCAGGTACCACCCCGGCGACGCCCTCAAGGACTTTCATCCGCCCGATGTCCTCCCGATATTCCCCGAGGCGCCTTTCCCAGGTCGCCCGGTTCTTGGCGCATACCAGAACATGGGGACTGCCCGTTGTCTCGGTGTCGCAGTCGATGTCCAGCCCGGCCAGCCGGATCTCACTTTCGATGTGTTTCCTGATTTCTTTCCGAGCCCGGAACCGGCACACCCTGACAGTCGGGTGCTCGCAGAACTTCCGGAGTTGGAGGCAATTCGTGCATCCGCAATTGAGCTGATCGACCGCAAGGACCCAAGTGAGTGGGGGCTTGGGCGGGGTGCTGCTCCTTGACAGCAGGAAACGCGTGGTGTGGGACCATAATTCGGCAAAGCCGCTGCCGACGCCTCCCCCCGGACTTTCCCGCACATACAGCTTCCCGAGCAGGCCGGGGATCGTCCGGTCCGGGGGTGCGAGATCGTCCCGGGAGATCAGGAACACCGCTGCAGCATTGACCTCGTCCCCGAGCCCGAATCGCCATGCCAGCCTGAAGAACTTCCCGAGAGTGTCCAGCGGCAGGGGGTCGGTTCCGGTCCGGTACCAGGGATCCTTCCTCCTCCCGCGGACGGAAGGCATCCCCGCACAGATCGCCTTGACCATCTCCCGAAGGGTTTCCTCCCATTCCCGCGCCAATTCTTCCTGTCCGTCGCACCCGCAAAGCAACTCCGCGAGGTCCACGATGTCTTCGATCTTGTCCGGTATCTTCTCCCTCACAAGCCCGGTCAGCACCTCCCGGATATCTCCCGGACCCAGGCGCATGGCAGCCCCGGATAGGCTTTCGTTGAAACCACCCTCGTACTGAGGCACCACCTGCTTCCGAACAAAAACGGCCAATGCTTCACGGCTGCCGCCAGCGCTCAGGATGCCGAGCATCTTCACGGTGTCTCCGATCCAGTGCACCGACGAATAGGGCGAAGGCGGCGGCCAGTGTTCCGCCGCACGATCCGCAAGTTCCCGGAACCCGGACGGTGCCGGGCCGTCGGCGGAACTGCGCTTCCCGGCAAGATACGCCAGAACCGCCCCCGTCCCGGCCGACCCGAGAACGCACAACGTGTCCGGCTCCGGCCACAGGACCAGCACCGCACGGCGATAGAGCCTTTCCAGGGTCGCCCCTTCATTGCCGGTGGCCTCGGTCAGACGCTGCGTGTCCGGCGCCCCGGGGTCCAGCCGCCCCAACGGCATCAGTTCCCCCTCCAGCAGAGGCAGATCGCCGTAATTCGCCTCCCGGCCGTCCGGGCTCGTCCAACAGTCCAGCGAACAGATGGACTCGATGGTGTCGTAGACCTCGACGTCCCGGTCATCGACATCCTCAATTTCCCGAACGTACCCGTACCCGAGATATTCCGCGCCATAGGTCTCCTCCACATGGAGAATGGCAGCGTGCAGGAGATATCCCGCCTCCCTGGACGCCGCCGCAAGAACCTGACCCACCGCCCTGTCGGTGTTCTTCAGGGTATCGAAGGAAAGGCCCGCCTCGCTGTAGTCGTGCTCCAGAAGCCAGACCAATTTCCGGTCCTTCCGGGATGGTCTGGCCAGAACGGCAAGCTCTTCGGCGATGGAGCCGATCAGGCCGTCATGATCCGGCGCACGGAGGGTCATGCCGCCGCCCTCCTTCAGCATCAGGTTGTAGACCAGGCAGACGCGGCTGCCCTCCGTCACCGGGCGAATCTCGTGCTCGCAGTCCGCGTAGAAGGCGGCCCAGGACAGTTCGGCCGGATCGTCCCCGGTCATGTCGATCACCGTTTCCCTATCACGGTGGCGCACGACCAATTCTCCACCCCTGCCGGCCACCGGCAGGGCAATCACCAGGGTCGCCACCATGCCCTCCGCCTTCTCGGTGTCCCGGTGCGGCGCGAAAAAACCGCCGGTCTCATAGACCAGCAGCTTGTACAGTTCCGCATCCAGCCTGTCTCTCGGGCATCCGAGGCCATCGGCGGCCCGGTCCAGCAATCCGGAAAACGTGCTGTTCCATACCCGTCCGGCGACATCCACCATGCCGGAACCAATCTGACGGCAGTTCCGCACCCCGGGGTCAACAATGGTGTCCGGCCCCCTGCCGTAGGGCGCGGGATCCGAGTCGGCGACCAGTTCCTTCACCTGCGCCCGTGGAATCGGCAGGGAAAGCGTTCCGATTTCTCCAACCTCGATGCGGGGGGCCGGCGCAACCAGGCACCCGTGGGCGCAGTAATCCCCGGGTCGGTCCACCGATCCGATCAACTTCTCCAGCCGGTCCAGATCGCCGTCGGATAAGGTCACCGCATCCAGATCCATATCGAATTGGTTCATTTCTTCTTCACGCGTTGTGTCTGTTTTCGTTTGCCCGGCTGTCTATCCAGACAACCCATGGGCAGCTGGACATCATGCAGGGTACAGGCCAGCCTCTCCGATATGGCGGATCTTACCAACCCGGGATGCCGGACACGTTGCTCAATTGGATCGACAATGACGACTCTCAGGCTTGCGGCAGTTCCACCGGCAAGGCCCGCAAGTAATCCCCGAAAGACGGGATGGGGATCTGGTAATGATAGGGAAGATGCTTCGTCTGGGCCAGCAGTCCGACATGGAGGGCATTGGTCAGAAATTCATCGAAATTACCTTGTGAATTCTCCAGCGCAGATAAAATGAGGCCCTTTAGCACTGGCCGAGACAGGATCCCCCCCGGACTGGATTCAGCCGCCAGCGCAACCTGCTTGTAGAGCCCGGGATCCTGTGTGCCGGCGGCAAGCCGACCGGCATAGTATTCCCTCTTGTATTCCTCCGCGGCAGCCATGGCCTCATCCAAGTGTCCCGAACCAATCCGTCCGCCGTTGGTCCGGATGATGTCACACGCCGCAACCGCAACGCTGTTGATGTGCTGAGGCCACCCCTGAGACAGTTCGGCCAGTCTGTTCACCCATACTTCCCGGCCTTCCTGCGTACCCGTGAAACCGTAGGCATCGAAGACGCTCCGGATGGCGCAGGCCGAATCATCATGCGGCATGGGGTCCAGGGTCACCACACGTCCTCTTGCGAATCTTGAAAGACCGCAATCGCGCAGTACATTCTGGGTATCGCTCAGACCAAAGAACGCCGCCACCAGAGGAATCCCCTGGGGGTCCCGGTGAAGACAGCCCATCACCCCCTTTGTATTTCCGGAAACCGGTGTGTTCTGGGCCTCGTCCACGCACACCACAATGTGGTATTTCCCCAGAAGTTGCGCGGCCTTCCGGAATGCCCGCCCGGCCGTCACACTCTCGTCCCTGCGTCCGCCTACGGACAGTCCGAACGCCCCACCGCCACGCTCCGATAACTCCCGGTACAGTTTCCTCCCCCGGTCAAGAAGATCATCCAGCACCTTGACCATAGATGTCCCGGAAGCCATGTCCCGGAGACGTTCGCTTTCTGTATTGGCAGCCTCAACCAAGGCCTCGATGACATCAATGGGAGATTCTAGGGAACTGGGGTCCATGGCAACCGCCACCCAGGGTACTTCAGGGGTTGAATGGTGCCTCACCGCCTCCATGCACTCTTCCATCAGGGCCGACTTCCCGGCGCCCGGGGCGCCCTGGAACACCATCGTGCCACCGCCTACCCGCCCATCATGGAGACTGCCGGCTGCCTTGCGAAAGACATTGAATTCCGCATCTCGCCCCCGGAAGAACGGCTCGCGGCCGACTTCGGAACGATCTGTCTGGTCCAGCCAGGTCTCCAGCGGTAGGGGATCGGCCGGCGGCGGCTTCGGAAATGGTCTGTCGTTCATACCGATGATATTACCCCAACACCGACAGTTCCTGCAGGGTCATCTTTCCGCAGCATATGGAACAGCATGGTGGGGCGTGAACCACTTTCGGGTCGTGAACAAGGCCTAAACTGGAAAGGTAGTGTGATCAGGCGCTGAATCTGCAGCTGGTAAAAGCCGCTCGAAATGGCCTTACGCACCCCGCCCGGGAAACGTCCTAGGCGTGGGACACCTCCCCTGTTCTTGGTAATCAGGTAGATCATCCTGAAAATCCGATCTCCGGAAGGCAGCATCACCCGGGAACCAAACTCGTTCTCGAAGATTGCCGGAATCTGATGCACGACAGCAGTGCGCCAAAGTACCCGTAACTTTACCCTGTCTCGCTTCCGGAATGCTTACGTCGAAATTATAACTTATTGTATTTAATATATTTTATTTATTTTAACTTATTTCTCCTCGATCCATTCGCGTAGCCTGGCGTTGAGGGCATCGAGGCTCCGGAGGTCCTCCGGGGTCAGCCGCGGCAGGAACTGCTGGCGGACCGTCTTGAGCCATCGCTCGATCTTTCCCCGCCCGGCGGGCTGGTAAGGCTTCGCGTGGATGAGGGCGATCCCCAGCCGGGCGCAGATGATCTCCAGGATCTTGGAACGGTAATTCGAACCGTTATCGACGAACAGTGCCCACTTCGGTTATGTGCCAAGTCGATGGCAGTTGCGGAAAAACCGGGCGGCGCCCGAATTTCCGGGCACATAATCTTCAGAGCGATTTCAGCCATTTCAGCAGCGTAGGATCGTCTCGCCAAATTGCGCTGTTTCGGCCTGCCCCATCAGAATGTAACGGTGGCGAGCACGCTTCCAAGGCCTTCTCCTTCATGGAGATGGTGATTTCCGCGTAGCGATTGGTGGTCTCCACGCTGACATGCCCCAGCCAGTCCCGGATGACATTGGGCTCCACACCTGACTCCAGAAGATGGACTGCGGTGCTGTGGCGGCTACCTCTTGCAAGAGGTAGGAGGCACACGGCCGCCATGGACCTTCTCCAGGCAGGCGTTGACCGTGCGGTGATCGCGTTGTGGCTCGGGCATGAGTCGGTCGAGACCACGCAGGTCTATCTGGATGCCACGCTGGCAATCAAGGAGCAGGCGCTGGCGAGAACCTCGCCGCATGCCGGCAAGCGGGTCCGCTATCAGCCCGGCGACCGGTTGCTCGGCTTCCTCAAGAGCCTGTAGGCCGACAGGAGTATGTCGGGTGCTCACGGCAGCGATTTCCAAAAAGCCTTTCATTGTGGACCGGATTCGCACTTGGCCTCGTGGTGCCCGACATAGTCAGGTGGTCGATATAGTGACCCCTAGCTCTTGCACGAGGTAGGGGTCACACCGGAACAGTGGAACGGCATCGAAAAGGCCGCCCGGAAGCACGAGATTTCTCCGAACCGGCTCATCGTCAGCCTGGTCATCAGCGCATTCCAAAAGTCCCTGTACCAAAGCCACGGACGGATCAATTTGTATTGGCGGAGCGGTTCTGAATCTGTTCCGGGGAAGAATCAGGTGTATGCCGACTTTGCCTGAGCATCCATCGTGTTGCCGGAAATCGTTCAGTCGGCAGGAAGGGAAAATCTGAGGGAAAGGCAGGACATTCCCCCATCGAGCTTTGCCGCCTCGGTATTTTCGACAGTCCTGACGTTGAATCCACCCGACGCGAGACGTTCGGCGGTTCCCGGAAACCCGGCCGGAACGACCACCAGGCCATTGAACCTGACCGTGTTTGCCGATGCCTCTTCACCCTCCGCGGTATGGATCACCCGGTATTCCCTGAAACATCCGGACGCGGCGAGGCGCGGCGTGGCCAAGATCGTCTCCTCGTCGAGGAGCGAGCAGTCGCTCTTGAGATGCAGGATGTTCCGCGGAACCGGAACTTCCCTGACGGCGCCCCCCCATCCCGCAACAATGCTTCCCAGGGCATCGATTCCTTCGCGGTTGGTACGGGCAGACCGACCGACTAGAATCTCTCTCCCGGTAACCAGGATATCTCCGCCCTCGATGAAACCGGGTGGTTTGATCACATGGATCTTGTCAAAGTATTTCGCGAGGTGCGGTGTGATCTCCCGGGCTTCTCCGGTCCGGGACGGAGCGCCCGGCCTCAAGACGATCGCGCCTTCGGGCAGACACAGGGCGGTGTCCTCGACGAACACCGAGTCCGGAAATTCCTCAAGGGGCGGCAGCACCCTGACAGTCGCTCCGGTGGAACGAAGAGCATCCGCATAGTCTCCATGGTGACGCCTGAACGATGAAAGATCAGGCGTCCCCATATCGAACGCACGAAGCCCGTTGACGACTGTCTCTGCCGGAAGCCGCATGATTGCATGGGTGAACGTGCATGAACGGTTTGTCATTCTTCAATCCAGCTCTGTCCGTGCATTCCTTCCGCTAGCCCCTTCCCGGAATCCGCTTTTCGAAGTAACGGAACACGAGAACCAGAACACCGGTCAGGCACAGGTAGATCAACCCCACGAACAGGAGCGGCTCGTAAATCCTGTACGTTTCCTGCCTGACGATGGTGCCGACCCCGTAGACTTCGAATACCGTGATCGTTGCAGCCAGAGGTGTAGCTTTCAGGGTCAGGATGAACTCTCCGGCCAGCGTCGGGAAAACATTCTGAAGCGCACGCGGCAACCAGATCCGGCGAAGAACCGAAAACCGTGTCATTCCCATGGCGCGGGCCGCTTCGAGTTCTCCCTTGGGAACACCGCGAAACGCCCCGCGCATGACCTCGCCTTCGTAGCCGGCGACACTCAGCGAAAATGCCACCACGGCATAGGGAAAGGCATCCCGCAGGATAGGCCAGAGGAAGCTCTCGCGAATCCCGGGGATAGACGGGAAAAGCGAACCGACCCCATAGTAGATGAGCCAGAGCTGGATCAGCAGCGGGGTGCCCCTGATCGTCGTGCAGAACGCCCGTGCAAGCCAGGCAAGCGGACGCGGGCCGGTGACCTGGACCAGGCCGATCGGGATGGCCAGAAGCATGCCGAAGCCGATCGACAGCGTGAGGAGCTGGATCGTCAGCCACAGCCCCTCGACGAATCTGGGCGCATACTCCGGAAGCCAGTACCACTGCATCGCGCTACACCGGAGCCGGCTGCCCGCGGCGGAAGTGGTGCTCGATCATCCCAAACAGGACTGTTGAGCAAAGCGTGAGTGCAAGGTAGAGCGCTCCGGCTGAAACATAGAACAGGAAATACGCCCTGGTCGATCCGGCGGCCTGCCTGGTTTCCAAGGCAAGTTCGCTGAATCCCACAACAGCCAGAAGCGCCGTGTCCTTGGTGGTGATGAGCCACAGGTTGGCGAGACCGGGCAACGCGAAAGGCAGCATGGCCGGTATGACGATGCGCCTGTAGGCCGTGAACGCGGACATTCCGATGGCGCGCGTCGCTTCGACCTGCCCGGACGGGACGGCCTGAAAAGCGCCGCGCAGCACTTCGGTCGAGTACGCCCCCTGAACGAATCCGATCACATAGATCCCGGCCCACAAACCGCTGATATCGATGCGGTCGAGACCGAGGCCCTCGAGCATGGCATTGATCAGGTCGGTTCCGGCGTAGAACAGCAGCAGGATCAGCACAAGTTCGGGCACTGCCCGAATGAGCGTGGTATAGATATCCAGGATCCAGCGCAGGACGGGCCCGCCATGCAGTTTTCCCAGAGCCCCGCAGAGGCCGAGAGCCAGGCCCAGAAAATAGGCCCCGAGCGCAATCTGGATCGTGCTGACCAATCCGCGCAGCAGATTCCCGCCCCAACCGGGGGGCGAAAAGGCCAGCAGTTCCAGCGCATTGTCCATTCAGTGCAGGCCGCCTCTTGCGAAAACCGCGAAGGAGTCCGCGGGCCTGCCATTGCGCCGGGGCGCTTTCGGCGGAACGATCAGCCGCCGTAGATGTTGAAATCGAAGTACTTCTCCGATATCTCGTCGTAGGTGCCGTCCTCGCGGATCTTGCGGATCGCCGCGTTGAACCTGTCGGCGAGACCGGTGTCTTCCTTGCGCAGACCCACACCCACTCCTGGACCGAATACCTCCTCATCATTCAGTTCAGCCTTGACCTCGCAGCAACTGCCCGAGTCGCTGCCGAGAAAGTCCTGGAACGCGATGGAATCACCCACGACGGCATCCACCCGGCCGGCCGTGAGATCCTGGTTGTGTTCATCAAAGGTGCTGTAGGTCTTGATCTCGGCGTTGCCGAAATGCTTCTCGACGTAGTTCGCGTGCGTGGTCGCGACCTGCACGCCGACGATTTTCCCTTCGACGGACATCGAATCACCGCTGATGTCCGTGCCCTTGGGGGCCACAATCACCGCCGGCGTGTTGTAGTACTTGTCCGAGAAATTTATGGTCTTCATACGCTCGGCCGTGATCGACATGGAAGCGACGATCGCATCGATCTTCTTGGCCAGCAAAGCCGGAATGATCCCATCCCAGGCGACCTCGACGACCACGCATTCCTCTTCCATGGCCGCACAGAGGGCCTGCTGGATTTCCACCTCCCAGCCCTGCCAGTTGCCGTCGGCGCCTTTTTGGGTAAAGGGAGGATAGTTTTCTGCGGCGTAGCCTATCCTGATCTCTGCGTTAGCGACTGAGACGCACATGACCAAGGCCGCGGCAATGCCGGCGAAACGGATAGCGAATGTCTTCATTGGTTCTCTCCTGGATATTTCCTGAATTGGATGGTTGAAGGAGTTCAGTGTATCGTGCTGATGAACGAGCGGAATCTCTCGGTGTCCGGGTTCCCGAACATCCGGTCAGGCGGCCCCCTCTCCTCGACTCTTCCATCATGGAGAAAGACAATCTCGGTAGAGATGTCGCGGGCGAACTTCATCTCGTGCGTTACCAGAATCATGGTCCTGCCTTCCTCGGCCAAGCCCCGGATAACCTTCAGCACCTCGCCGACGAGTTCCGGATCCAGCGCCGATGTCGGCTCGTCGAACAGCATGACCTTGGGTTCCATCGCCACGGCACGGGCGATCGCGGCACGCTGTTGCTGGCCGCCGGAAAGAAAGGCCGGATACTGCCCGCGCTTGTCGATAAGTCCGACGCGCTCTAGAATCCGGTCCGCCCGCTCAATGGCCTCGGCCCTCGGTATGCGCAACACCTGGACCTGACCCTCCATCACGTTCTGCAGGACGGTCATGTGCTGCCAGAGGTTGAAACTCTGGAACACCATGCCGACCTGCGAGCGAAACCGGTCAACCTGGCGCCTGTCAGCAGGCAACCGCCCCTTGCCAGTCTCACGAAACCTGACCGCTTCGCCTTCCAGACGGATGCTGCCCTTCCCGGGTAGTTCCAGCAGGTTGATGCAGCGCAGGAATGTGCTCTTGCCCGACCCGCTCGAGCCGACGACCGAAATCACATCGCCTTTCCTGGCGGACATGGAAACGCCCCTGAGCACTTCGAGGTCTCCGAACGAGATGTGTATGTCTTCCACTTCCAGCATCGCCCGGAACCCGCTTTCACCAGCGTTTGCGATCATGGCTGTCACATATGAACTCGCGACCCGAGAATTTCCGCTGTCCGCTGTCAGGACTTTCGGCTCGGAACCCAAAACCGTCACGGCGGGCAATTTGACATGGGGCCGTCAATGCATGGATCATAACTTGATCCCCTGTCAGGAAACAATCCCCTTCATCCCCTGATAAGGAACAGTCCTGATCCCGGGAAGGCCAACACCCCGAAGGGAATCATGGGAAAATGAAGGTCCCTGAAAACTCACCTTGTGGGTGAAGATAAAGGTATGAGCCACTCTCTGGGGCATCAACCTGTAATCAACTCCGATCGACGATTGGTCATCTAGCAACTCCACCGACATCCCGCAGACGCCTGTCAGACGGGACTGCAGAACGATATGTAGCAGGATCGCGGAGGCACGCGATGCCGGGACAACACAGCCCGTCAGGCTGTTGGTCTGCAAGAAAGGCGGCAATCCGAGGGTGTCCTGCCATGAGCGGTTTCCTCTTCACCCCGCAACCCATTACCGTTGACGCTCCATTGCGTTGCGGCACCGGGGGCCGGGTGACCCGGAAGAGTAAAGAGGCCATGGTCCATCCCTGTCGGATACGGCTTCTGGGAGCCCCAATGATATTGCCATCATTCACACACTCGAGGAATGAACCATGACCAAGACGAAACATACCACGAAACCCCAATCCTATCCTTTCCCGCATTCA
Source organism: Gammaproteobacteria bacterium (assembly GCA_022827325.1). GTDB lineage: Bacteria > Pseudomonadota > Gammaproteobacteria > Arenicellales > Poriferihabitantaceae > VYFG01. The sequence continues at coordinate 14,002 of JAJDTE010000083.1, forward strand.
TTGGCATCGACCTTGGGCGGTGCTGACGTCCGGCAAGCCGTACGAGGAGAATCACGTGCCTGCCTGGGGGTAGGCCAGTGGCGGATCAGGAACCGGATTCCGGATTCCAGTTATCAACCTGACAGTAGAACAATTACCCACCAGGGTTGCTTGAGTCCGAGTAAGAGGGGCGATGGTCATATATGAGCCTGAAGCGGGCGTGTATTTCCAACGTCATGATCTACACCGATGCCTTCCCGGCTTGCCCAACAGGCACCATGAAAAGCGAAATGCGGATACAATCCGCCTCGGAATCCGACCGGCCGAACTGGGCGGCGCGGGCAAACCGGGAACGGATGACAGTCCGGCCCTCCGACAGGAAAGACTGCCGGCAGCATATGACTGAAACGACCACCGGAAAAAACGAGGCGCCCGGATCCCGGGTGTACCTGGAATGTGAACTGTGCGGCCGCGCATTCAGCCCGCGGAAAGTGAAATCGGACAGGCCGGCCCGGTGTCCCGCCTGCACCAGGGAGGAACGCAGCATCACCCTCGATCATTGCAGCCCAGCCCTGATCAGGGAGAAAACCCTGCTAAGGAAGACGCAGGAGTCCAGGGATGCCGTGGCCCGACGCCTGAAGGGAACATGACTGGAACCCGGTGCGCTCCTTCGGGGGAGACGGAATGACAGGCACGAGCGCATTCAGGAGAACCGGCCGGCACACATGGATATACCTCGACTTTCAGGTCCGCCAGTACAAGGGTACCCGGTATACCAACCGGGCCCAGATCTACAGGACCGATGTCTCCCTTGGCGACGAAGTCATCACGCTGTCGGCCCCGAGCCTGTCCGAGTTGAAATGGGAAATCGACCGGCTGGCCGGCGAGGGCGGCCAGCCTTCGGAATCGCCGTCTTCCCAACCGTAATTGCGGTGTGCGACGTTTTCGGACGAGGTCCTGATCCAACTCCGAGACAGGAGCAACCCGGCACGGGCGATCCGGAGGCCCTCGACGAAAAAAAGCCGCCGGTGGTTCAGACCGGCGGATCGATCCAATAAATGAAGAGAATTATTGCGCAGGCCAATCAACCCGAGCAACGAGAATGATACACCAATCGGGAGCGCGGGTGTCGAGGTAGAATTAATGTCCAAAGGAAAGTGGAGCGGGAGTGTCCCTCCATCGCCCTGAAAGGCCTTTACTTATGCGTCTTTCAATGCCTCGGGCCCCATCATGGCGACAGTCCCGCTTCGGCATCGCCCT
>JAJDTE010000095.1:0-34834 GCA_022827325.1 Gammaproteobacteria bacterium
ACGGACGGGCTCGCCGTTCAGTTGTCTTTCAGCCGCTCCGCGTGAAAGCGCACGTGGTCCCCGATAAACGACGCCACGAAGTGGTAGCTGTGATCGTAGCCCGGCTGCATCCGGAAATTGACCGGCTGGCCCATCTCCCCGCATACCGCAACCAGCAGTTCCGGCTTGAGCTGTTCCCCGAGAAATTCGTCCGCGTCGCCCTGGTCCATCAGGATCTCCCGGACGCGGGCGCCTGCGCGGATGAGTTCGGTGGCGTCGTGGTCTTTCCAGGCGTCCCGGTCCTCGCCCAGATAGCCGCCGAGGGCCTTTTGGCCCCAGGGGCACTGCATCGGGGCGCAGATGGGCGAAAACGCTGAAATCGAGCCGTAGGTGTCCGGATTCCTGAGGCCGATGGTCAGCGCACCGTGCCCGCCCATGGAATGGCCCGTGATCCCCTGGCGGTCCCGGTCCCCCGGGAACCGGGAGAACACCAGCTCCGGGAGTTCCCGGGTCACATAGCTGTACATCCGGTAGTTGCGATCCCATGGCGGCTCGGTGGCGTCGACATAGAAACCGGCGCCGGTGCCGAAATCGTAGCCATCATCCTCTCCGTCGATCCCGGCGCCACGGGGGCTGGTGTCCGGTGCAACCAGCATGATGCCATGCTCCGCCGCGTAGCGCTGGGCGCCCGCCTTGACAGTGAAGTTTTCCTCGGTGCAGGTGAGTCCGGAAAGGTACCAGAGCACCGGCACCGTGCCCTCCCCTGCCGCGGGCGGTGCAAACACGGAAAACCGCATCGGCGTCCCGGTTTCGCGGGACGCGTGGCTGTAGATGCCCTGCACGCCGCCGAAGCAGCGCTGCTCGGATAGCGTTTCCATGCCGGGTCTACTGGTCGTACAGCACTACACTGCGGATGGACTCGCCCCCGTGCATCAGGTCGAAGGCCCTGTTGATGTCACCCAGGGGCATGGTGTGGGTGATCAGGTCGTCGATGTTGATCTTGCCGTCCATGTACCAGTCCACGATCCTCGGCACATCGGTGCGGCCCCGGGCGCCGCCGAATGCGGTGCCGCGCCAGACCCTTCCCGTGACGAGCTGGAACGGGCGGGTGCTGATTTCCTGGCCCGCGCCGGCCACGCCGATGATCACGCTCTCCCCCCAGCCCTTGTGACAGCATTCCAGCGCCTGGCGCATCAGGTCCACGTTGCCCACGCATTCAAAGCTGAAGTCCGCGCCGCCATTGGTCAGATCCACCAGGTAGGGCACAAGATCCCCTTCCACCTCCCCGGGATCGACGAAATGGGTCATGCCGAATTTTTCGCCGAGGGCCTTGCGTGCCGGATTGATGTCGACGCCGACGATCATGTTCGCTCCGGCAATCCGCGCGCCCTGGATCACGTTGAGGCCGATACCGCCGAGGCCGAACACCACCACGTTGTCACCCGGCTTGACCTTGGCGGTGTTGAGCACCGCGCCGATCCCCGTGGTGACGCCGCAGCCGATATAGCAGATCTTGTCGAACGGGGCGTCCTCGCGCACCTTGGCCACGGCAATTTCCGGAAGCACGGTGAAATTGGAAAACGTGGAGGTCCCCATGTAATGGTAGATCCTGTCTTTGCCGATGGAGAAACGGCTGGTGCCGTCCGGCATCACGCCCTGCCCCTGGGTGGAACGGATGGCCTGGCACAGGTTGGTCTTGCCCGAGGTGCAGTATTCGCACTGGCGGCATTCCGGCGTGTACAGAGGGATCACGTGGTCCCCCTTCCTCACGCTGGTGACACCGGGCCCGGTATCCACCACGACCCCGGCTCCCTCGTGGCCCAGGATGGCCGGGAAGATCCCTTCCGGATCGGCGCCGGACCGGGTGAACTCATCGGTGTGACAGATTCCGGTGGCCATGATCTCCACCAGGACCTCCCCCTCTCTCGGGCCGTCCAGGTTCACGGTTTCAATGACCAGGGGCTTGTCCGCCTCGTAGGCGACTGCTGCGCGAGTTTCCACGATTATTTCTCCTCGGTGTGTTGTTGACGTGTTGGTTTTGGGTCCGCTGCGGGGGTATCAGGCGCCCGGTCTTCCACCGGACCGCCACGCAACCGCCGGTTGCCGCTATCGGCGGCGGATTTCAGCAACCCCATGATGGTACCTCATTGGCGCAAGCGGTTTGCATCTGTCCGGCAGATCAGAGCCTCCTGTTTTTCTCGACCCACTTGATCAACGGGCGCCAGGTTTCGATATCCCTGTCCACCAGGTAGGGCGCCATCTCGAAAATGCCGCGGCCGCCCTCCGCGGCGCGTATGTAGTTCTGGGTGTCCCGGAGATGGGCGACCAGCGGCACCTTCAGCGTGCGCAGGAACCTTTCCAGGTTGCTGTAGATCAGCGTGTTTTCCCGCACGCGATTGGCCACCAGGCCGACGCGGGATTTTTTCAGCATCCCTTCAAGCAGCAGTTCCCCGACGAAGTGGCCGGCGGCGCGAATGTCGATGGGGGATGGCAGCACCGGAATGAGGATTTCGTCGGCCTGGTTGAAATAACGCTGGAGCTGGTTCTTGCCGGTTCGCGCCGGTGCGTCCATGACCACCCGCCGGATCCGGCCGGGCACACTGAGGCGGCCGCGGGAACCGTCAATGCCCTCGATGGGATACAGGGCTCCGGAACGCTGGCCCAGCCATTCCAGGCTGGATTGCTGGGCGTCGAGGTCGATCAGCGCAACCGGCACCTCCCAGGTTGCATAGTAGCTCGCCAGGTTGGTTGCAAGGGTGGACTTGCCGCAGCCGCCCTTGGGATTCACCACCAGTATTCTCTTCATCTCGTTGACCTCAATCTCCCGTCGCGGAATGGTTCGGGTGATGTGCCGGTTATTTTATTGTCTGCGTTCTGGCCGTGACAGGCCCGCCGGGACACCGGTCCATTCCGGCGTATGTACATCGACCTGCGGGCCGGACTTGCGGCCCCGGCAACATTCCCGGTACGGGCAGCGGCGGTCGCGATGCAATCGGCCGGGGCCACGTGCCCGGCACGGTGCCGTGGGCGAGGGCCGAAAGATGCGCTTGGCCAGGCAGCCTGCGTGCGGGAATCCGTCCCCGTCACACGCCATTTTACGCCGCTTCCCCGAGCGGGCTCAATCCCGAGTGACGCAGCAGGGCGTCCACGGTGGGTTTCCGGCCCCGGAACCCCTCGAACAGCACCATGGGCTCCTCGGACCCGCCCCGCTCCAGGATCCAGTGGAGAAACCGCCGCCCCGTGTCCCGGTCGAAGATGCCGGTTTCCTCGAACAGGCTGAACGCATCCGCCGACAGTACTTCCGCCCAGAGGTAACTGTAGTAGCCCGCCGCATAACCGCCTGCAAAGATGTGGCCGAAGGAATGCGGGAAGCGGTTGAATGCCGGGGCCCGGACCACGGCGACCTCGTTCCGCACCGCCTCCAGCAGGTCCAGGACGGATTCACCGCCCCCGGGATCGAAACCCGAGTGCAGCCGCATGTCGAACAATGCGAACTCGAGCTGGCGGCACATCCCCATGGCCGAGTGGAAATTCCGGCTCCGGCGCATTTTCTCCAAGAGTTCCGCGGGCAGCGGCTCGCCGGTGTCCACGTGGCCCGACACCAGGTCCAGCGCCTCCTGCTCCCAGCACCAGTTCTCGAGAAACTGGCTCGGCAGTTCCACGGCGTCCCAGGGAACCCCGTTGATACCCGCCACCGCGGCCACATCCACCCGGGTGAGCATGTGGTGCAGGCCGTGTCCGAATTCGTGAAACAGGGTGATCACCTCCTCATGGGTCAGCAGGCACGGGCGGCCGTCCACCGGGGCCGTGAAATTGCAGGTCAGGAAAGCCACCGGCAGCTGTACTCCCGCGCCCGTCGCGCGCCGGCCGACACAGTCCGCCATCCAGGCGCCGCCGCGCTTGTGCCTGCGCGCGTACAGGTCGGCGTAGAAATAGGCCCTGGTTTCGCCATCCCGGTCACGGACACGGAAAAACCGGACGTCGGGATGCCATACCGACGGGGCGTCCGCAGGCTCCACATCAATCCCGAAGAGGCGGCCGGCGATGCGGAACATGCCATCCAGCACGGTCGGCAGCGGAAAGTAGGGCCTGACCGTTTCCCCGGAAAATCCGTACCGGTGCTGGCGCAGCCTTTCTCCGGCCCAGGCATAGTCCCATGGCGCGAGGTCGTCGAGCCCAAGGTTTTCCCTGGCAAACGACTTCAGGCGCTCCACCTCCTTCAGGCCCGCCGGGCGGCACTTGTCGGACAGCTGCCGGATGAAGCCGAAGATCTCATCCGTGCTCTCGGCCATCCTGGTGGCCAGCGAGTAATCCGCGTAGTGCCCGTAGCCGAGCAGCTGCGCCTGTTCCCGGCGCAATTCGAGGATATCCCGCATCACCCCGCCGTTGTCCCATTTTCCCCCGCCGGGGCCGGTCTCGCTGGCCCGGGTGGCAAAGGCGCGATACATCTCCTCCCGCAACCCGCCGTCCTCGGCATGATTCATGACCGCCTTGTAGGAAGGCTCCTGGAGGGTAAAGCGCCAGCCGTCCACGCCGGCTTCGCCGGCGGCCTGCCGGGCCGCCTGCCTGGCGTTGTCGGGAATCCCGGCAAGGCCGGCCTCCCCGGTGACATCGACATGCCAGGCGTCCGTGGCATCCAGCAGGTTGCGGGAAAACAGGTTTCCCAGACGGGACAGTTCACCGGATATCTCCCGGTACCGTTCCCTTTGCGCGGGCTCGAGGTCGATGCCGGACAGCCGGAAATCCCTCAGGTCATTGTCGACGGCCTTGCGCCTTGCCCGTTCGAGACCATCGAAGCGGTCATGGTGCCGGATCCGCTGAATGGTCCGGTACAGGGCCTTGTTCTGGCCCAGCTCGACCCAATAGTCCGACAGCTTGACAAGACACTTCTGGTATACCGTACGCAGGTCCTCGCTGTCCCGCACCGCATTCAGGTGGGACACCGGCGCCCATATGCGCTCCAGTTCATCTGCCAGCTGTTCCAGCGGCGCCATGAAACTGTCCCATCCGGGGTTTTCCACCGTGTCGATCAGCCGCCGGATCTCCCTGCGATTCCTGGACAGCACCTTGTCCACTGCAGGTTCCACATGCTCTGGTAGAATCGCCCCGAAATCCGGCAGCCCGGATAGATCGAGCAGCGGGTTGCCGCATTGCATGGTTTCTTTCATTTTTTCCTGTCAGACCTGATGTCAAATACGCATGATTTTATCGTGATCGGTGGGGGCAGCGGCGGCATCGCCGGTGCCCGCAGGGCGGCGGAACACGGCGCCGAGGTGCTGCTGGTGGAGCACGGACCGTTGGGCGGCACCTGTGTCAACGTCGGCTGCGTGCCGAAGAAGGTCATGTGGAACACCGCCCAGATGGCCGACATGCTGCGACTCGCCCCGGACTATGGGTTCGAGACGAAGACCGGCGGTTTCCATTGGGAAACGATCAAGTCGGCCCGGGACGCCTATGTCAACAGGCTGAACGGCATCTATGCCCGCAATCTGGACAGTTCGCGCGTCACGGTGGTGCACGGCACCGGGCATTTCGTCGCGGACCACGAAATCGAAGTGAACGGGGAGCGGCACCACGCACCGCACATCCTGATCGCCACGGGCGGGCAGCCGACCATCCCGGACCTGCCCGGCGCGGAACTCGGGATCACCAGCGACGGCTTCTTCGCGCTGGATTCGCAGCCCGCCAACGCACTGGTGATCGGCGCAGGCTATATCGCCACGGAACTGGCCGGGGTATTGCACGGACTCGGCAGCGGCGTCACCATGGTCCTGCGCAAGGACAGGCTCTTGCGCACCTTCGACCACACGCTGCACGAAGTGGTCATGGAGCAGATGGAATCCTCCGGAATCCGCATCATTCCCAGGGCGAACCTGACCGGACTCGTCCGCGATGACGACGGCAGCCTGGGTTTCACAGATGCCGGTGGCGACGTGACCGGCGGCTTCGACTGCATCATCTGGGCCATCGGCCGCCATGCCAATGTCGCGACGCTCGGACTGGAGAACACCGGTGTCCGGATCGACGACCGGGGGCATGTCGATGCCGATGAATACCAGAACACCAGTGTTTCCGGCATCTACGCCGTGGGGGACGTCACCCGCCGCGCGCCGCTGACGCCGGTGGCGATCGCCGCGGCCCGCCGTCTCTCGGAGCGCCTGTTCAACAATCAGCCGGATGCTAGGCTGGACTACGACAACATTCCCACGGTGGTGTTCAGCCATCCGCCCATCGGCACCGTCGGCCTCACCGAACGGGAGGCGCGGGAAAGGCACGGTGACGACATCCGGATCTACCAGAGCCGTTTCGTCAACATGCGCTACGCGGTTTCCGCGTACAAGCCGCCCACGGTGGTCAAGCTCGTCACCCTGGGCCCGGAGGAACGGATCATCGGCTGCCATGTCATCGGAGACGGCGCTGACGAGATGATGCAGGGATTCGCCGTGGCGGTCAAAATGGGCGCCACAAAGCGTCACTTCGACGACACCGTGGCAATCCACCCCACGGCGGCGGAAGAACTGGTGACACTGCGCTGATACCGGGCGCGGGCCGCTTTCCCGCGCACGGTCGCCGTCAGGCGGCGTGCTGGATCCGCTTGAGATGGACCAGCAGCAGGGAGACCGCGGCGGGGGTGACCCCGGGTATGCGGGCCGCCTGCCCCACGGTTTCCGGCCTGGCGTCGGCCAGCTTCTGGCGCACTTCCGCCGACAGCCCGCGTACCATGGCATAGTCCATGTCCGCGGGAATGGGGGTGTTCTCCTTACTGCGCAGGCGCTTGATTTCCCCCTGCTGGCGCTCGATGTAGCCCTCGTACCGGGCCTGGATCTCCAGCTGCCGGATCACCTGTTCATCGTCCAGGGGTTCCTCGAGACCGACGAGATCGGCCATCGCGCGGTAGCCGACTTCCGGGCGGCGCAGCAGTTCCAGCAGGCTGGCTTCCCGGCCGAGCGCCCGGCCCAGCACCGCCGCTTCCTTCTGCGGGTCCAGCCCGCCGGGATGCACCCGGGTCCCGGCCAGGCGGCTCTTCTCCCGTTCCACGGCATCGCGCTTGGCTTCGAGGCGGCGCATGCGCCCGTCATCGACCAGGCCGAGCCTGCGTCCTTCCTGCGTGAGGCGAAGATCGGCATTGTCCTCGCGGAGCTGAAGACGGTATTCCGCCCGGGAAGTGAACATGCGATAGGGTTCGCCGGTGCCCAGCGTCACCAGGTCATCGATCATCACGCCGATGTAGGCATCGCCGCGCCCGGGCCACCACGGGTCCTCGCCCGCCACCTGCCTTGCGGCGTTCAGTCCCGCAATCAGCCCCTGTCCGGCCGCTTCCTCGTAACCGGTGGTGCCGTTGATCTGGCCGGCGAAGAACAGCCCCCGGACGCACTTGGTCTCCAGACTGTGCTTGAGTCCCCGCGGATCGAAAAAATCGTATTCGATGGCGTAGCCTGGCCGGGTGATGCGGGCATTTTCAAAGCCCCTGATGCTGTGCACCAGGTCCCGCTGCACGTCGAAGGGCAGGCTGGTGGAGATTCCGTTGGGATAGACCTCGGTGGTATTCAGTCCCTCGGGTTCGATGAAGATCTGGTGGCTTGCGCGGTCGGCAAAGCGAACGACCTTGTCCTCGATGGAAGGGCAGTATCGCGGCCCCACGCCCTCGATCATCCCGCCGTACAGGGGCGACCGGTCGAGTCCCTGCATGATGATATCGTGGGTGCGGGCATTGGTATGCGTGATGTGGCAAGGCACCTGGCGGGGATGCTCCTCGGCGCTGCCGAGAAAGGAAAATACCGGCACCGGCTCATCCCCGGGCTGCTCTTCGAGCCCCCTGTAGTCGATGGTCTTGCCGTCAATCCTCGGCGGCGTTCCCGTCTTCAGGCGGTCCACCCCCAGGGGCAGCTCCCGCAACCGGTTGGCCAGCGTGACGGAAGGGGGATCGCCGGCGCGCCCCCCCATGGCATTGTCCATGCCGATATGGATCCTGCCGTTCAGGAACGTGCCCGTGGTCAGCACCACCGCGGGGGCCTCGAAAACGATCCCGATCCGGGTGCGGACACCGCGCACCCGCCCGCCGTCCATCAGGATATCGTCCACCCCCTGCTGGAACAGCGTGAGGCCGTCCTGGTGCTCCACCGCCCCCCGGATGGCCATCCGGTAGAGAGCGCGGTCCGCCTGGGCCCGGGTGGCCTGCACCGCGGGTCCCTTGCGGGCGTTGAGGATCCTGAAATGGATGCCGGACCGGTCGATGGCCCGTGCCATGACGCCTCCCAGCGCATCGATCTCCTTCACGATATGCCCCTTGCCGATCCCGCCGATGGCGGGATTGCAGGACATCTGGCCGACGGTCTCGATGTTGTGGGTCACCAGGAGCGTGGACGCGCCGGCGCGGGCGGATGCGAGCGCGGCCTCCACCCCGGCATGCCCGCCGCCGATGACGATCACGTCGAAATGTTCAGGATGGCCCATGTGGCGGATTCGTGTTGCCGTAACCGTGAGTATATGACATGACCAATGCCATCAGTGCCAGCCCAGGTTGATCACGGGCCGGCGAATGCGCTTCGCCCGTTCGCGGAGCCGTGCGACACGCGGCACGAAACTGGCATGAAACCGCTCATGGGTCTCCGCGAAGATATAGTCCATGCCCTCCAGCAGGTCCGGCCGGTCAAACAGGGCTTCGAGCAACTCGATTTCAGCGCCCTCGATGTCGATCTTGAGAATCCCGATCGGATCGCCCGTTGCTTCAAGTTCTTCAAGGTATCTCAGGAAATCCACCAGTGGCACCTCCAGGGCACTGTCCCGGTCGATGCGCCTGCTGGTCGAGAGGGTCGAGCTTGACTGCGAGCGGAAAGCCCGGTTCCGGTCGAACTTCCTGTGACGGTAAAGCCAGGTCACACCGTCGCTGGTACCCACCGCCGCATGTTCAACCTTCACATTGTCAAGACCGGAAACGTTTTCCCGGAGCCGGGCGCACGTCCATGGATCCGGTTCAAATGCGATCACGCGCCTGGCACGCGAAGCCAGCAGCCGGGTATATTTCCCGACGTTTGCGCCAAGGTCGATGCACACGGTGCCGTCAATCCGCTGCATGGCCCTCCGGAATGCCTCCCGGGCCGCACCCTGCTCCTGTTTCCTCGAATACTTGTCCCGGAAAATCGCACCCGGCCGCCCGGGCAGATGGCGCAACACCCTGTACAGGGCCAGTTTCGCATGCATCGCATCGGCGCTCATCGATTCACCTTCAGGCTTGCGGGCTGGTCAGGGGTTACGGCATTGCCGGAAGCCGGCACGATCCGGACAGGCTGGTCGACCCATTGGCCTCTACTCCTCCCCGTCCGCCTGCTGGTAGTAGTAGTCGTACCTGTTCAGGATCTCCTGGGTGAATCGCCAGGCCTCGTTGTGTGACAGGTTGCTCGTCTCGGGAATGATCACCCGGGTGTAGAGGTTCCGTCCGTGAAGGTCCTTGAGCGCGGTAAGGCGACGGTCCAGTTCCCCCCTGGTGACGTCCTCCTGCTCGTCCCCGCCGGGCATGACCAGGCGATACTCATACCCTGCAGTTCCCCGGCTGAAATAGACTTGGACCACCTCCTTGCCGGCCGGGGACCGTGCCGCACGCACCAGGCTGCGATACTGCTCTTCCAGCGCCTCGTATTCCTCCTTGAGGGAAACGAACTGGGAACCCTGCCGGTCGGCCTCGGCCTGCAGTGCGCGGTTTTCCCGCTCCCTTTCCTGGATCAGGCGCGACAGTTCCGCGATCTCTTCGCTCGCCACGGTAAATTGCTGCAGCACGGCCTGTTCGCGTTGCTGCAACTGTTCGAATTCCTGCTTGCGATCGGCCAGTTGCTGCAGCAGGGTCACCTCCTGCTCCTTCTGGCGTTCCAGTTCCACATGCAGCAGTGCAAGCTTCAGGTTGACGTCATCCAGCTGGTCCGACAGTGAGAGGTTCCGCTGTGTCAGGGTCTGGATCTCCCGTGTCGATGAAATCGTGAGCTGATCAAGCTGCCGGGAGATTTCCGCCAGCTGAGCGGACAGAATGCGTTCCTGCTCGGCAAGATCCTCGATGGTGGACTGCTTGCTGAGGTTCTCCGAGGACAACGTCGAGCGCTGGGACTCCAGTTCCTGGTTCTCCAGCCGCATGGATTCAAGATCGGACTGGAGCTGGCGCCGCGCCGCAAGCAGGGTCTCCACTTCGCCGGCCAGGGACTGTCTTTGACCGATCAGTTCCTCCTTGTCCTGCCTGAGGCCCAGGTTCTGGGTCTCGAGCCTGCCGAGGGACGTCCTCAGGGAGTCCCTTTCCCCGATCAGGCCCTGCTTTTCGGATTCCAGCGCTTCTTTCTGCGTGGCCAGCAGGTCCCGGTCTTGCGTCAGTTCGGCGCTCTGCGCGAGCAGCTGGACCTTCTCCTCGGTCAGTTCGCCCAGGTTCTGCTCCAGTACGGCATTGGCCTGCCTGAGCCGGGCGTTTTCCGCGGACAGTGTCCGGTTCTCGCCGGTCAGCTGGTCCTTCTCCGCGAGCAGGGTCAGGTTTTCACTGCTCAGGCTGGACCTGAGTTCCTCCAGACCCGCCACCTCCCGGTCCAGCAATTGTTTGGCCTCCAGCAATTCGGTGGCGCGGGCGACCTCGTCCGCGAGGCGATCGCTCAGCGACTGCTTGTCGCTTTCGGTATCCCCCAGGATCTTCTGCAGCGCCAACAGGTTGCTTCTCAGCTCGGATACCTCGGAAGTCAGCCCCAGGTTGGCCGATGAAATCGCCTGGTTGATATCCATGCTGCTCAGCAACTGCCGGTTCAGGTCGCTGTTCCGGATCATGATGATCACCAGGGCCATGAGAAATATCATGACCACCACGGTCATGATGTCCGTGAAGGAAGGCCATACGCTGTCGTCGCCGGGGCCGCGTACCCCGTGACCGATGCGCAGGTCAATGAAGCCGTTGTCGGCCATCCGTCACTTGCCGGAAAGGCGGAACCCTTCGCGCAACAGCTGCACCATCTCGGTCAGCGCCTCCTCGCTGCGCTGCCCCGACTCGCGCTGCTTCTCGCTGATCTCCTGCAACTGATCCAGAATCTTGCGGGTGGTTTCAACGTTGGCATCCGCCAGTTCGGGCCGGTAGCTGGCCGTGAACTTCTCAATGGAGGTCTTGAGCTGGGCGGCCGAATCCGCGTATACCTTCTGGCTCCTGTCGAAACGCTGCATGAGTTCGGTGGCCCCCCGGATGCTGTCCGAATAGTCCATGGCCACCTTGTCCTGGATGGACTGCAAATGCGGCAGCAGGGTTGTCGCGGTCACCTCCTCCACCTTGCTGATCAGATAGGTCTGAGTGTCCGTCAGCTTGATGTAGAAATACCCGAAAATGAGATACGCCAGGATCGCGGACATGGTGGTGGAAAGCGCGGTGGACATGCCGTAGATCATGGTGCTCATGCCATCGGTCCCCTGGGTCGCACTCAGGCCCGCCTGGATGATGCCGGACGCGCCCAGCAGGGCGATTGACAGCGATACGATCGTGCCGAACACGCCGGTCAGCACCAGTACGCTCTGCACGAACTTGAGGTAGCTGTTGCGGCTGGACTCCACCGCGTGCAGGGTGGCCGCCAGCGCGTTGTGATTGATGCGGGCACGCCGGCGGTTGAGTTTGCCCAGCGTAATGTACCGCTCCGCGATCATGCATTTCTGCTCGATGCCCTTCAGCGGGTCGTCATCCTTGCGGATATTCACCAGGAACCGGTTCAGCGCCACCTCCTGGTAACGGTACTCCGAGAACCGCTTGACCAGCTGGATCAGGCCGGTCAGAAAGAGGATGGCAATGCCCCCGTTGATCGTCCAGCCCACCCTGTTGATCTGGTTCTGGATGTAGATTTCCCGAAAAAGATCCCATTGCCAGACCGCGACCGCGATCAGGATGGCGAGCACCGCGACCATCTGGATCAGGATGCTCCGGGTGTAATTGCTGGTCAGCCTAGTGGTCGAACTCATATTGCTGTCCCCTGAGGGAGGATTTCGGACAGGCCCGCCTGGAAATGCTCCCGAGTGTCTGGAACCTGGATTGAGCCGGATGCCCGGTCACGCTCATATCCCGCCTTGGCCGCCCTGCCTTGGTCCGTGCCTCTCGATCGGAATTGATTTCAATTTTGGAGACCGGCCCCCACCGGTTCAGGACGGCCCTGAGGAACCGGGTACCGTGACAATAGGAGCCCGTGCAAACGGATTCCCCGGACCGAATGACCAGATTATAGAACCTACCCCATCATCCCACAATGCCGCCCGGGGACCGCGAAGGAGATGTGCCGAAGCGCAGAAGACCCGGGATAAAGGAAAATCCGGCAGAACAATTTTTTTCCATTCGGAAACTAGATTTCGCCGCGCCCGGCATTTCTCGTTGACCTTATCCTTACCCGCCCTCCGGTCACCACGATCATTGCGCCTTCCTGAATCGAGCCCACGTCGTTGCGGATCAATTCGCGCAGGGCAACGGACTGTTCGATGGGACTCATGACCGCCAATCGGATAATGCAAGGATGCGGCAGGCGCCGTACGAAGACAAGCTTGCCAAAGTCCTTGTCCTTCGTGACGAGTACCCTACGCTGTGCCAGCGCGAGTGAAAGCAGGTCTTCATCCGGATAATGGGCGTATCCGTCTGCAGCGGACAATTCGTCATGACCGGCATCGGACAACGACCTGAACAGTGTCCGCGACGCGGCGCAGACGTCGAGAAGGAATCTCAAGAAGTGGCCTGTACCGGGATGCGGTCCTGTATTTCCTCGCCGGCCACGGAACGGTGCGCGTACAGAAGGCACGCCTGGATATCCTCAGGCTCGAGGATGGGATACTCGTCGAGTATGGTTTCTGCGGTATCCCCGGCAGCAAGCATTTCCAGTACATGTTCCACGGCGAAACGCATGTTCCGGATGATCGGCTTCCCACCGAAGATATCCGCACGAACGGTAATGCGTTCGAGCAGTTCGCTTTCTCCAATCATCTTGCCATCCGTTCGCTACTGGTTTCCGAAGGCCGTCCAAATGAAGGCCGCGATGCGGACAGGTACTACGCCCCATAAGAATTATCAGAATATCAATCCGCAGCACCGAACGCAATCAGATACTCCCCATGCCGCCCGGGAACCACTCAGGGCCGGGCGGAGTCGCCATGCCAGGGGGTCGGAATCAGGACTACTTGCCGATGCAGAACGACCCGAAAATCCTGCCCAGCAGGTCGTCGCTGGTGACCGTTCCGGTGATCTCCCCCAGGTCGTTCTGCGCCAGCCTCAGCTCCTCCGCCAGCAACTCCCCGGCCCGCATTTCACGCAGTCGCTCGATACCCAGGGACAGGTGCCGGTGCGCCCTTTCGAGCGCATCGAGATGCCTCTGGCGGGCGATGTATCCCGCGGACTCCGCCTCGCAGTATCCGGCGAACTCCTTGATGCGCTCGACCAGGGCGTCCATTCCATCGCCGGTCAGCACCGAGAGGTAAACCGCGTCGCCGTCGGCTCCCGGCGGGTGGCCGGACAGGTCAATCTTGTTGCAGACGAAAATCACCGGACCACCGGTAGCATCCCCCGGGCCCCCTCTCGGCCCCTCCAATGCATGATCCCTGACCTCCAGCACCAGGTCCGCATCCTGCCTGGCCTGCCGGGCCCTCTGGACCCCCTCGGCCTCGATCACGTCGTCGCTGTCGCGGATGCCCGCGGTGTCCACCAGCATCACCGGCAGGCCGTCAAGATCCAGGTACTGCTCCAGGACATCCCGGGTGGTGCCGGGGATGTCGCTCACGATGGCCCTTTGTTCCCGCAGCAGGCGATTGAGCAGGCTCGATTTGCCGGTATTGGGCGCACCGCTGATCACCACCCGCAGACCGTCGCGCAGCAACCTGCCCTGGCGCATGCCGCGGCGCAGGTCCGTGAAGGCCTGCTCGAGGGACTCAAGGCGCCGCATCACCTCCCCGTCCGCCAGGAAATCGATCTCCTCGTCGGGAAAGTCGATGGCTGCCTCCACGTAGACCCTGAGGTCGGTGAGACCGTCCGCCAGGGCGTGGACCTGCTGCGACAGAACCCCGCGCAGCGCGTTCATGGCCGAGCGCGCGGCGGCCGCGGTGCTGCTCTCGATCAGGTCGGCCACCGCTTCCGCCTGGGCAAGGTCCAGCCGGCCGGCAAGAAAGGCGCGTTCGCTGAACTCCCCCGGCCTGGCCAGCCTGGCGCCCAGGTCCAGGCACTGCCGGATGAGCATCTGCATGGCGACCGGGCTGCCGTGACCCTGCAGTTCCAGGACATCCTCCCCGGTATAGCTGCCAGGGGCGGGAAAGCGGATCGCGATGCCCTGGTCGATCACCCCGCCGGATCCGTCCCGGAATTCCTCCAGGCAGGCCCGTCTCGGCGGAGGCAGGTGACCGGTCAGACTACGCGCGATGCCGGGCACCAGGGGACCGGAAAGCCGGACGATTCCGATTCCCCCGCGTCCCGGCGGCGTGGACAGGGCGACAATGGTGTCTCCCTCCCGGCCGGTTTCCTGCTCAGGAGCTCTGGTACTTTCGCGTGATGACGTATTGCTGGGCAATGGACAGCAGGTTATTCACCACCCAGTAAAGAACCAGGCCGGCGGGGAACCAGAGGAAGAAAACGGTGAACACGATGGGCAGGGCGGTCATGATCTTTTTCTGCAGCGGGTCCAGCGGCGCGGGATTGAGGTATTGCTGGGCCAGCATGGAGGCCCCCATGACGACGGGCAGCACGTAGTAGGGATCCGGCAGCGAAAGGTCCCTGAGCCAGAGAGCGAAGCTGGCCTGACGGAGTTCCACGCTCTCCAGCAGTACCCAGTACAGGGCGATGAACACCGGGATCTGCACCAGGATCGGCAGGCAGCCGCCGGCGGGGTTGACCTTCTCGGTCTTGTAGAGCTTCATCATTTCCTGCTGGAACTTCTGCTTGTCGTCCCCGTAGCGCTCCTTCAGGGTCTGCAGCCGGGGCTGCAGCTTCTTCATTTTCGCCATGGACTTGTAGCTGGCGGCGGACAGCGGATAGAAGATCAGCTTGACCAGCAGCGTCAGCAGTATGATCGCCCATCCCCAGTTGCCCACAAAATTGTGTATTTTCTGCAACAGCCAGAACAGGGGCTCCGCAACCGGCGTCAGCCAGCCGTAATCCACAGTCAGAATGATGCCGTCCACGTCCAGGGCCTGGAGCCGGGTCTGCTCCTTGGGGCCGACGAACAGGGAACTGCTGAGGACGCCCCTGCCTTCCGCGGGGATTCGCACCGGCTCGGTATGCTTGAAGCCGATCCGATACTGCGGCATCGCGGTGTCCCGGCTTACCCCCGAATAGAACTGGTAGCCCTGTGAACCCTCGGGCAGCAGAGCGCCGACAAAATAGTGCTGCAGCATGGCCACCCATCCGCCGGCGGTGGCCACATTCAGCGGCCCGTCCTCGATCTCGCCGTAATCCACCTTGTCGTACTTGTCTTCGGCGGTATAGATGACCGCTCCGTTGTAGCTGGGCAGCCGACCCAGAAATCCCATGGATCCGGGCTGGGCCACCTCGGTCTGCTTCAGCTGTCCGTAGAGGAAGCCCGCCCACTCTTCCTGGCTCCGGTTGTCGACCTCGAAATCGACGTCGATGTGGTAGCTGTTGCGATGGAACGTGTAGATCTTGCGATACCGGACGTCATCCGGCGCGGTCCAGTTCAGGACCACCCTGACCGAATCTTCTCCGCCGAGTGTCACATTGTCCCGTTCCGGGGTGAACTCGACGTTGTGGTTGGGGTACTCCCGGCCGGTGCCGATCAGCCCGCTCTGGGCGATGTAGAGGGCGGGACGGTCGCGGTGCATCAGTACGAACGGATCGTCCGGAGTCTCCACGCTGACCGGGTGCTTCAGCAGCTCCACCCTGACCAGGTCGCCGCCCAGGGTGTCGATCCTGGCCCGCACGGTGTCTGTTTCGACGTTGACCATGCGGCCAGGAGGAGCGATGTCCTCCTCGATCTCCGGTGCGGGGGGTGCGGCAATGCTCTCCACTTCCGGGGCGTCCGGAACATCGTCCCTGCCCGGAGCCGGTGCATCGGACGTACCTCTCTCCCCGACAGACTCCGTGCCCTGTCCCGTACCGCGGCTGGGATCATGTTCCAACTGGTACTGGATCCAGGATTGCCAGATCATCATGAGAACCAGGCCGAGTGCGCCGAAAAGAATCAGTCGTCGGAAATCCATCGGGGATCGATCACGTCGTTGCAGTTGTTGTTCAGGTTTCCGGTTCGGCAACCCCGGAAGCGCAGGCGCAGGCGCAGGCGTCGGCATCCGCGGACCCGGGAACCGGATCGAATCCCCCCGGGTGCAGCTGGTGGCACTTCAGGATCCGGCAAAGCGTGTACCAGCTGCCCCGCAGCGACCCGTGAATCCGGATCGCTTCCAGGGCATAGCTGGAACAAACGGGATAGAAACGGCAATTCTGGCCGAGGAGCGGGCTCAGCAGCAGCCGGTATCCCCTGATCAGCAGTATCAGCACATGCCGCATGTCAGTTCACCAATCTCCATAACCTGTCCAGGTCCCGGCGGAGCTCCGAGTTTTCGGTGCCGGAAGCCAGGGGCCGCGCCACCACCACGAAATCAATTCCCCCGGCACCTTCAGGGTCCGCCCCCAGGCCTTCCCGATATCGCCGGAATGATTCGCGCACCTGGCGCTTGATCCGGTTGCGCCCCACTGCCGACCTGCTGACCTTGCGCGAAACCGCCAGGCCGAGACGATGGACACCGACATCATTGGGCAACTGGTATAACGTGAAGTACCGGCCCCCCCGAAGGTTCCTCTGACCGAAAACCTCCCGGAAACGCCGGGGGCCGACGAGGCGGTGACGGCGCCCGAAATCCGTCATCGCAAACGGCGCGGGACCTGTCGCGCGGCCCTGATCGACCGGCGGAGTAATCGATCGACCTCCGCGTCCGGTTCCCTAGGCGCTCAACCTTGCCCGGCCCCGGGCACGGCGTGCATTGATGATCGCCCGTCCGCCGCGGGTTTTCATGCGGGCGCGGAAACCGTGATTCCGCTTGCGTTTGATGACGCTCGGTTGAAAAGTGCGCTTCATGACGACCAATCAGGGACGTTCGAGGGGGTGCGCAATCTACCTTGTTTATCGCCAAATTTCAAGGAGAACCGGCGGCTGCGGGACCGCCTCCCTATCCCGGTTTGGGGATTCGAATGGCCATGGAGGGGCGGTTAGAATCCTCCATCTGCCCGCCGCGTCAGGGCCACCCATTCCCGGGAGCCCCCGGGCCGCCGCTGGAGACGCGGGGCTCCCGCACACAAACCCGACATCGAACCCGAGACAATGAACAGGAACGACAAACCCATGAACGCCTTTTACGCCCAGTCGGGCGGCGTCACCGCGGTCATCAACGCCTCCGCTGCGGGGGTCATCGAAACCGCGCGCCGGCACCGGGACCGGATCCGGAAGGTCTATGCAGGCCGCAACGGCATCATCGGGGCATTGACGGAGGACCTCATCGACACCTCCAGGGAACCCATTGCCAATATCCGCAAATTGCGCCACACGCCTTCCGGGGCCTTCGGTTCCTGCCGCTACAAGCTGAAGAGCCTGGAGGAGAACCGGCGCGAATACGAACGGCTGATCGAGGTGTTCAGCGCCCACGACATCGGTTATTTCTTTTACAACGGGGGCGGCGATTCCGCGGACACCTGTCTCAAGATTTCCCAGCTGTCGAAGCGGCTCGGATACCCGATACAGGCCATCCACGTACCCAAGACCGTGGACAACGACCTCCCCATCACCGACAACTGCCCCGGCTTCGGTTCGGTGGCAAAATACGTCGCCGTATCCACCAGGGAGGCCAGCTTCGACGTGGCTTCCATGTGCAAGACCTCCACCAAGGTGTTTGTCCTCGAGGTGATGGGGCGCCATGCCGGCTGGATTGCCGCCGCAGGCGGCCTCGCGGCGGACGAAAACACCGACCTGCCGGTGCTGATCCTGTTCCCGGAAGTGACCTTCAACCGCCGCAGGTTCATGGCCGAGGTCAAACGCATGGTCCGGAGTTACGGCTATGTTTCGGTGGTCGTGTCCGAGGGCGTACGCGGCAGGGGCGGCAAATTCCTTTCCGACCAGGGTCTGGTGGACGCGTTCGGTCATGCCCAGCTCGGCGGCGTGGCGCCTGTCATCGCCAACATGATCAAGCAGGACACCGGGTTCAAGTACCACTGGGGCGTGGCGGACTACATGCAGCGTTCCGCAAGGCATATCGCCTCCAGGACCGACGTGGAACAGGCCTTTGCGCTTGGCAGGGCGGCGGTGGAACTGGCACTCGCCGGCAGGAATTCGGTCATGCCCACGGTGAAACGGATCAGCAACCGTCCCTATCGCTGGAAAATCGGATCGGCCCCCCTCGGCCGGGTGGCCAACGTGGAGAAGATGATGCCCGCCAGCTTCATCAGCAAGGACGGATTCGGCATCACCAAGAGATGCCGCAACTACCTTCAGCCCCTCATCATGGGAGAGGACTATCCGCCGTACAGGGAAGGCCTGCCGGACTACGTTTCGCTCAGGAACGTGCCGGTGAAGAAGAAACTCGCCACGGGCTTCAGACCCTGATCCGACACGGGGAGGGCCCTGTCAGCGGGCGGGGCGGTACCACCGGGATGGCGCAGGCGTACCCGGACTCTTGGGACCGGGAAGGCCGGCGAACACCGGATGGCATGGAGAATCGGCAGCCGCTGACCGACTTGCCGCCGTTGCGGCGGTGCCCGGTTGCGCCACCGCATCATTGCACCGCCAGATCCTATTGCTTGGCATGGTACGATCGGAACTCATGGAGTTGACCATCAGCTATCCCAAACAGTAAGAAAATGCCTGGAAAAGGACAACATGTCGTGCCTAGAGACAGTAAATGGGCCGTACGTCGAACTGGTTCCAACCGAGTTACCCGAAGATATGATACTCAGCGTGAAGCTATTGAGGCAGCACGTGAATTGGCTCGAAAACAAGGAACTGAACTTTACATTCACGGGCGTGACGGTCGTATTCGCGAACGTGATACTTATGGTGCCGATCCGTTTCCACCAAAGGGCTAATAACAATATTGATCGGAACGTCTTCGTAAATTGCCCGTTCGATAAAGACTACGATCCCATTCTGCAAGCAATTCTCTTTTGACTTGTACGGTTCGGGCTCAAGCCGCGCATTGCAACTGAACCAAGCGATGCGGCGGAATCACGGATTGATAAGATACGGGAACTGATCCAGGCATCCCGGTACTCGATTCATGATCTCAGCCGTTGCCAGGCCAAACGGGTGGATGAGCATTACCGGCTGAACATGCCATTTGAACTCGGCATGGATTTCGGGTGCCGGCAATACGGTGGTGATCCATTTTCGAACAAGCACTTTCTCATACTTGAAGAACAGTCCTATCGATATCTGGCTGCGATATCCGACTTGGCAGGAAGTGACGTTGAGGCGCATAACGGCGACCATCAAACCGCCGCAAGAAAGGTGCGAAACTGGCTCGCTTCCAGTCTTCCCGAGGCTAAGAAAGTCTCAGGCGGTACAGTCCTTGGAGAGTATGAGGATTTCCAGGAATGGTATTAAAAAGACAACTCGACAGAGGGTTTACTGAACTGGATATTCAGGACTATTCAACATCAGAACTCCTGGAGGGAATGATCGAATGGATGTCTTCGGATAAGCCGCGGGGCTGATCATTTTCCAATTAAATTACACCGTAGCCCCATGAACGACAGAAACATGTAACTTGTCCCAAATGCAGGAGCTTGTTCGCTCGGTCCGGGAGCACCTAAAGCACACATCCATTCGGATTACTGTCAATTTGTCAGGTAAGCTCACCCTCGTGGAGTGGGTGAGACAAGCCTGTTTTTGGATTTCTGGCCATTTCTTCCTTACTTTGCACACCCCACATGCTGGGTTTCCCATATATACCAAAGGCGCGTGCTCCTACAAGGTGTGCTTCCTCCAGCGCTTTAACAGCAACATCATTTCCAAGATGGATCAGCATTGTATGTAGAGAGTTCATTGCAATATCATGCCTTCCCAACTGCGCGAATGACTTCACTAACTGCAACTGATTATTCTCGTCGTCCAACGACGTGCTTTCCAAAAGTTTGTCCGCCTCCTGTACAGCATCTTGCAGCATTTTCTTTGTTTCCTCCCACGATTCAGCGACAGAAGTCATGCAATCCACTACTCTGGCATCCACATCAGCCAATACAAATCCTTTACTGATTTGTTCATAAGCGAGATGTGGTTGTGCTGTCGAGAGATAGATTCGTGCCGACTTAAACTTCGATTCCATGTCTTCCGATTTTTCAAGTTCCGACAACAAGCTAACATTTACGGAATATTCATCGATTAGCCTTCGATACGATGTCAGCACTAATGGCCAAACTTGATCCTCCGAATCCATTTCTTGGACATCAGGGAAATTTTCTTTGCTTCCAAGTTCTGATCGAATCTTATGAAAGTCCCGAACCACTTCCTCCAGCGGATTTAGCGCTTCGATCATTCTCTGGCAGTATGAACAGTCGTCCACATGAATTTTATACCGATCACATATCTCAGGATCGCTACGATATTGCCTCGCTGCAGCGTAAGGGATGTGGTCACGCCAACCTCCCCCCTCTTTGTCCATCTTATCTATTTCTTCCAGCACCCATTCTTCGTCGAACGCAGGGCTAAGATCCTGCCGCAGTAATACATGTTTGGTTTTTTCGTTCATATGCGCCACTTATAGCTTCTCACTATAGTAAACCGATTAAATCAGAATTTGTTCACACTCCTTGGACCACTTTCCGCAAACGGTCCCGGGCACGGTTGATTCTCATTCCCGCTGCTGAATAGCCTATACCAAAGGCATCAGCTATCTCTCGCACAGTATAGCCTTCAAGGACTAGTCTCAGGACTTCTTGATCCTGTTCAGAAATGTGGCTCAACAGGAATTCCAGGTCACTATCAGTCTCTTCTTCACTATGTTCCGCGGAGTCCTCTAGTTGATAAGATAACGTCAACTCTCGATATCGCCGATTGTCCGCTACCAGTCTCGCAGCTGATTGGACAAGGTATGCGACTGCCTCTCGGTCAGAGCGTACTCGCTCAAATGCACGGTAACGTAGAAAACGTTCAATAGCACCTTGCGTCACCTCCTCGGCAAGATCTATGTCACCGACCGCCTTCCTTGCCACAATATAGACAACACGTGGATAGACCTCCCGAAACCAAGCGTCCCAAGCAGACTCATCATCCGGATTCTGTCGGATCGCAACCGTCAGATCGCTCACCACGTTACAATTTTCCAGCTTCGCGTAACACCGTCAATATACGATCAGCGGCGTAGAACGGCGGATTAGGATTGCGACTGCAATCGCTGATAATCGCCCGGAGAAAGCTCCCATACAGTTCCTGATCTTTTTCAATATCTACACCTTGATCTTCGAGCCGCCGGCGAAAGATATGTTCATAACGTCGCTTGAACTCCATCACAGCATTTTTATACGTGTTATCGGATAAATTTCGCTTCAGGTCTATGCATATTTCTTGAAAACGATGCCCAAGTCCATCCTGAATATCACGTGATAGTGCCTGATATCTCTCGTCATGATGGTCAGTCGGCTCCTTAATGTTGCTGTGGTTGAAGTCATATGACAGCGGTGTTGTTGATTGAAAGCGCGCGCTCGCCCGACGACGATCAGAAGCATCTACTGCCATATCTCTGTTACCCATTATCATCCGAATAGGAATAGTCCGAGCACCACTACCCTGATTACTCGGCTTATCAATACGAGTGCATACATCTCGGTACAGAGAGTCGATATAGGATTTGCTAGATAAAAATCGAATTTGTTTGTTGATCAAACTCCCGACAAACCAGAGTTTTCCTAACATATGCTTAACCATACCCAAAACACCGCTCCCACTGACAGGAACCGCGAATAACGAGATGAACGATATACTGGAAACTGGTGGATCTTGCGCACGAGAACAAACCATCTCCGAAACAATTCCCTTAAGTATGATTAATCCTCCCAGACTGTGACCCACCAAATGCAAAGCATTGTCGGGGCGCATTCGCTGTGTCAAATCTGAAATCAACTGGTCACCGATCGTTTCAATGTCATTGACCAAGGGGCGAATTAATCCCCCCGTTCTATAACCCCAAAGGAAAATATCCAGTTTTGGAAGATCTGGATCAGATGAAAGTAACTCTGGAAATTTGCCCCATGACTTTATATTGTGCCCCCCAAACCCATGAATGAAGACCACAGTATCAAAGTGATCCTGTTGACCGAAAAACGCAGTTCGTTCACCTGTCTTTTGGAAATTCGTTAACTTATCCATTTTTATTTACTTACATGATGGCTAGAGTACATGGATTAAGTTATCTGTTTATTCAACAATCAATTTCATTGTTCTATTGAAGTTCACGCCCGACATTTTTCCGTTCGGATCAACTGCATTCGAATTCATGTATTTAACTGAATTTATCTTCTCAAGATTCAATCTTCTACGCTGATATTTTTCAAGAAAATCTATAAGTAGCTTTACCTTACGTTGCTGAACCTTCTTGTCAGCGAAATGCTGACACGCATCCGATTCGCAACCTACCGAAGCGATAAGACCATATAGTTCATGGATTGGGTGGGCCCAAACGGCCGCAGCAGCATTCCGACGACGCGTGGCCGCGATTCAGCCCAAGACACTGGCCGCACCACCGGTTGTCGGCGGTGCACTTGCCGTGGTCAGATGGACAGCAGTGGCGCAATGACCAGGCTGACGATGGCCATCACATTGATCAGGATGTTCATGGAGGGGCCGGAAGTGTCCTTGAAGGGGTCGCCCACCGTGTCGCCAACCACCGCAGCCGCATGCACGTCCGAGCCCTTGCCGCCGAGGTTACCCTTCTCGATGTACTTCTTGGCGTTGTCCCAGGCACCCCCGGCGTTGGCCATCATCAGCGCCATGAGGACACAGCCCAGCAGGGCGCCCGCCAGCATGCCGCCGAGTGCGGTGGCCCCCAGGGAAAACCCCACCACGACCGGCGCACCCACGGCCAGTACTCCCGGCGGAATCATGCGCTTCAGCGCCGCCTGGGTCGCAATGTCAATACAGCGGTTGGAATCCGGTTCGGCGGTGCCCTCCATGAGTCCGGGAATCTCGCGGAACTGGCGCCGGATCTCGTGGATCATGTCGAATGCCGCCGAGCCCACCGCGCGCATGGTGATGCTGGACACCAAGAACGGGAACACGCCGCCGAGAAAGACGCCGGCAAGCACTTTGGGGTCATTGACCCTGAGGACGAAGTCCGGGTTGTTTACGGTGATCTCGGCAATGAACGCGGAAATGATAGCCAGGGCCGCCAGCGCCGCGGCGCCGATGGCGAAGCCCTTGCCGATGGCGGCGGTGGTGTTGCCGAGCTCGTCCAGGGAATCAGTGATTTCACGCACATCCTCGCCGAGCCCCGCCATCTCCGCGATGCCGCCGGCGTTGTCCGCCACCGGTCCGTAGGCGTCGATGGCCATCGTGATGCCCACGGTGGCCAGCATGCCGACGGCGGCGATTCCGACGCCGTAGAGACCGGCCATGGTGGAAGCGGTCAGAATGATCGTGGCGATGATCAGCAGGGGAACCACCACCGATTCCATGCCCACGGCAAGGCCGGTGATCATCACCGTGGCGGGACCGGTCTCCCCGCTCTTGGCAATGTCGCGCACCGGCTTGGCGCCGGTGTAATACTCGGTGATGAGGCCGATGCCGATGCCGCCCAGGGCGCCGACAACCACGGACCCGTAGACCCCGATGGCAAGGCCGGTAAACCAGATCAGCCCGAAGGCGAGCAGGATGAACACCACGGTCGCGCCGATGGTGCCCATGCGCAGGGCCTTCTCCGGAGACTTCGCGGCGTTCATCTTCACCAGGTAAATGCCCGCAATGGAGCACATGATTCCCAGGGAGGCCAGGGCCAGCGGCATGAACATGAGCTTGGCCTGGCCGCCCAGGGCCGCGGCGGCGGCAGCCGGCAGCGTGGAGGCGATTGCGATGGAGGCGATCATCGCGCCGCAGTAGGATTCGAAAATGTCAGAACCCATCCCGGCGACGTCACCCACGTTGTCACCCACATTGTCGGCGATCACGCCCGGGTTGCGCGGATCGTCCTCGGGGATGCCCGCCTCCACCTTGCCCACAAGATCGGCCCCGACGTCGGCGCTCTTGGTGAAGATTCCGCCGCCGACCCGGGAAAACAGGGCCACGGAGGAAGCCCCCATGCCGAAACCGTGGATGATATGGGCGGTGTGCGGGTCGCCGCCGTAGAGCAGGTAGAGGAGTCCGACGCCAAAAAGGCCCATGGCGGCGACGGACAACCCCATGACCGAACCCCCGAAAAATGCCACTGTCAGGGCCCTTGCCGCGCCCTGTTCGTTGGCTGCGGTGGTGGTGCGGACGTTGGCATGCGTGGCGGCGTACATGCCGATGTACCCCGCGGATGCGGAACAAAAGGCCCCCACCAGGAATGCGAACATGGTGTGGAAGCCAAGTTCGGAGATCAGGATCAGGACCGCGACCACGGCGACGAACACCGCCAGATAGGTGTACTCACGGCGCATGAACACCATGGCCCCGCGATGGATCAGGCCGGCGATCTCCGCCACCTTGCCCTCGCCGGCCGGGTTCTGCAGGATCATCTTGTAGACGGTCCAGGCGGCAAACAGGCCGGCAATCCCGAACAGTACGGGGATCAATGCAATCAAAGTCATCTGGTTTGGCTCCGCTGGTCATTTCCCCGGCACGTATCCGGCCCGGATGGTCCAGCGCATTGCGCCAGGCCTCCGCAACCGCCGTGTGGAATGGATTCCGGGGCTTTCGGGGGGGACAAATTCTGAAACCGGGCGAATATAGCCGCGTTGTCGATGTTTATCAATCATCCATACCGCGCATCGTCCATACCGCGCTTTCCGCAGGTTCGACCAATGGCCGGTGCCGTCGCCGCGGCCGCGGCCGTATAATTCCGTTTTTGCTGAGACGATCCCCATGATTCTTGACCGCGTGGGACCGGGCGATTCGGTTCCGGACAACGTTAACGTCATCATCGAGATACCGACGCACGGAGAGCCTGTGAAGTACGAGGTGGACAAGTCGACGGGCGCCATGTTCGTCGACCGTTTTCTTGCCACGGCCATGCGGTATCCCTGCAACTATGGCTACATCCCCGAAACCCTGAGCGCCGACGGTGATCCGGTGGATGTCCTGGTGCTGACGCCGAGGCCGCTGATCTCGGGCTCGGTGATCTGCTGCCGGCCCGTGGGCGTCCTGGAGATGGAGGACGAGGCCGGGGACGATGCGAAGCTGCTGGCGGTGCCTGTGGACAGGCTTACCGGCCTCTACCGGAATATCGCCTCGTTCCGTGACGTCAACCACGAAACCCTCGAACAGATTTCCCATTTCTTCGAGCACTACAAGGACCTGGAGAGGGGCAAGTGGGTCCGCATCAGGGGTTGGGCGGACGTCGACACCGCCAAGCAGGAAATCACCGAGTCAGTGGCCCGGTTCCGGGAAGCGATGCAGGCATAGCCGCCCGGTCCCCTGGCGGGATCACTCCTTGTCCCGCTTCTTCGCCCGGGGGTGGGTGTCGTCGTATACCCGGGCCAGGTGCTGAAAATCCAGGTGCGTGTAGATCTGGGTGGTACTGATGTCCGCATGCCCCAGCATTTCCTGGACCACCCTCAGTTCGCCGCTGGACTCGAGCATGTGGCTGGCGAAGGAATGCCTGAGCATGTGCGGGTGCAGCCTTCTTCCCAGGCCCCGCGCCCGGGCCCATCTCTCGAGCCGGTACTGTATCCCGCGATTCGACAGGCGGTTCCCCCGGTGATTGACGAACAGCGCCCGTTCCCGGGGTTGCGCAAGCTGGTTTCTGACCGAGAGCCAGGCGTCCAGCGCCTGGCGCGCCTTTCTCCCGATCGGCACGATTCGCTCCCTGTTGCCCTTGCCGAGAACCCGAACCTCTCCCTGGTCAAGGTCGATGGTGTCGTGATCGAGCCTGGAGAGCTCGGACAGGCGCAGCCCGGAAGAATAGAGAAGTTCAAGGATCGCCGTGTCCCGCCTGGCGTCAGGCGCATCGCCGCCGCCTTCCTTGTCCAGCAGGGCCCCGATCTCGTCCACCGACAGCGTGGCGGGCAGTTGCTTGGCGGATCTGGGCGCACTGACCGCATCGAAGGGATTGCTTTCGACCATATTCTGCTGGAGCAGGAAGCGATAGAAGGTCCTGCCCGCGGACAGCATCCGCTGGATGCTGGCGGGCGCGAGCCCGTCGCGATTCAGCATTGCGGGATACCGCCGGGCCTGGGCTGCGGACAATTCGCTCCAGGCGGACAGTCCCTCCCCGCAGACCATGCGGTAGAGCCGGGCGAGATCCCGGCGGTAGGCCTTGATGGTATGGGCCGAAAGGCGGCGTTCCCGGTCCAGGAAGTCGATAAAGAGATCGATCTCGGGGGTCAGCTTGGACAACAGGAAATCATTCGGGTGGCCGGGACAGTATGGCGCTCAGGAGTTCCCCGATGCGGTCAAGGTAAATGACGCCCATGCCGGGCTGGAACCGCCCGCTTTCGGCGGAGCCCAGGATCAGCACGCCGATGACGTGAGAAGTCGAAAGGGGAATGAACGCACAGGACGAAATCGCATTTCCCTCGCCGAACAGTCCGGCAAGCAGCGCCGAGGAGACCCGGTCGTCGCAGATACTGCCCCCATGGCGCACCCTGTCCTTCAGCAGTCCGAACTCCCCTTCCGGCATCCGCCCGTCCCCTTCAAGGCAGAGCCTGACGCCTTCGAGGTTGAAACAGCTGCCCACCTCCTCCTCCAGGGCGGCGGCACCCCAATTGCCTTCCGACAGCAGGATACAGGAGAACTCGTGCAGGCTCTGTTCCAGGGCCTGGTTGAGGCGGGCGGATTCCACCACCATGTCGTAGCGGGCCTTCTCCCTCGAGTGACGTTCGCGCAGCACCTCGAGCTGCCGCTGATGGAAGGGATTCGCATGATGCAGCGTGAGGTCGGCGAGCACCTCGCTGTTTTCACTGAAAAATGCCGGGTTCCGTTTCAGGTAGGCCGCGACGTCATCAGATTTCATCGGTCGTCTCTGCTGTGCTGGGCATGATGGCAATCGTTCAGTCGTGCTCCAAGGGTATTGCGATCACGCCGGTGAACACCGTGGATGCGGAACCGATCAGGTGTACCGGGTTTCCCGATCCTTCCCACCGGACCCTCGCCTGGCCTCCCGGCAGCCTGACAGACACGTCCGGGTCAAGCAGGCCAAGGCGGATTCCCGCCACCACCGCGGCGCAGGCGCCGCTTCCGCACCCCAGGGTTTCACCGACCCCGCGCTCGTGAACGCGAAGCCGGATCCGGTCACGGCTCACGATTTCGCAGAACCCCGCGTTGACCCTGGACGGGAAACGGGGGTGGTGCTCGAGCAGGGGGCCCAGCCGGTCCACCGGGGCGTCGTCGACATCGTCCACCAGGATGACCGCATGAGGATTCCCGAGCGCCAGGACGCTGGCATCCAGTACTTCGCCACCGACCGCAAGCTGATAGCGCTCGGCGGGCATGTCCGCCTGAAACGGGATTCGCTCAGGCAGAAACTCGGGCAGCCCCATGTCCACGCTGACGTCACCGTCGTCCAGTATCCTGAGCTGCATCCGCGTGCCCATGGTCTCCACGGAAATGATGTCCTGGTCGGTCAGGCCATTGTCACGCAGGAACTTGGCAAAACAGCGGGCGCCGTTCCCGCATTGCTCTACCTCGCTGCCATCCCGGTTGAAGATGCGAAAGCGGAAATCCGCAGCCTGACCCTTCTCCGCAAGCAGAATCTGGTCGCATCCCACGCCGAAGTGCCGGTCAGCCAGCAGCCGGACGACATCCGCGGAAATCGGCATGCGCCGGCTGACGCCGTCCAGCACGACGAAATCATTTCCCAAGGACTGCATTTTTGTAAAATCCAGCTGCATCGATGATCAGTCCCGGGCCTTTGGAAAATTGAATGGCGATGGATCGGTTGGCGGTATCCGGGTTTTGAGCCCTCACCATGGATGATATCGCATCAATTAGTCGTATAGTACAGTCCATCGGACCAGGGAAAACCAGAATCCTCATGTATCGCCGATTGAACTCCCTCCTGGAGAGAATCAGGGTTGTGCCCTATCACGGCAGAACACTGATTGGCATTGCCCTATTGCTTGGCGGCCTGCTCTGGTTTCTGCCGGTGCTTGGACTCTGGATGATCCCCCTGGGACTGCTGGTCCTGTCCACCAACTTTTCCTGGGCCAGGAGAGGGTACCTGAACATCATGGTCTGGTGGCGCAGGTCCAGACGCAAGAGCCAGAACAACCGGCCCTGAGCGCCCGGAAAGCCGGGCTCCCGCCCGCCTCAGTTCCCGTCGTCATTCTTCTTGCGGTAGACAAGCCGCAGCCCTTTCAGCAGGTTCAATGCCTCCCGCAGCTGGTAGTCCTCCGCCAGGAGGTCCTCCTCCCCGGCCTCGTCAGCCCCGCCACCTTCACCCCCATCGGGTGCGGCCCCCTGGTCGGCATCCGGGTTCTCCCGCCTCAGATGGCCCGACAGGTCCGCCTCCCTGACGGCCTGCGCGGCGCCGATCTCCCGCACTTCGGACTGGCGCACCTCGATATCCGGTTCGATACCGCGGGCCTGGATGGAACGAAGTCGGGGCGTGTAGTACCGCGCCGTGGTCAGCTTCAGCGCGCCGCCGTTGTTCACCGGAATGATCGTCTGCACCGATCCCTTGCCGAAAGTGCGCGTGCCCATGATGATGGCGCGCTCGTGATCCTGCAGGGCGCCTGCAACGATTTCCGATGCGGAAGCCGACCCGCTGTTCACGAGGATCACGATGGGTGCCCCGTCGAGGATATCGCCCGGTCGCGCCTCATAGGTCTCCTCGACGACATTTCCCCTGCCCCGGGTGGATGCCACGTTGCCGGATTCAAGGAAGAGATCGCTCACCCCGACGGCACTGTTCAATACCCCGCCGGGATTGTTCCTGAGATCCAGCAGCAACCCATCCAACGGACCTTCGCTCAACCCCTTCAGCTTTTCGATATGGCTTCGCAGGCTGGTCGCTGTGCCGCTCTGGAAACTGGATATCCTGGCATAGCCGAAACTGTCATCCAGGAGGGAGCCGCGCACGCTGGTGACCTTGATCACGGCCCGGACCAGGGGCACATCGAAGGGCTCCGGAACACCCTCCCGTGAAATGGTCAGCACGATGCGGGTTCCCGGCTCTCCGCGCATGCTTTCCACCGCATCCCGCAGGTTGATACCGCGAACCCGCTGGCCATCGATCCGCACGATGACATCCCCGCTGCGGATATCCGCGTCATGGGCCGGGGTTCCGTCGATGGGTGCGACCACCCTGACAAGGCCGTCCTCGATGGTGACCTCGATGCCCAGGCCGCCGAATTTCCCCTCGGTGGAAATCTTGACTTCCCGGAACTCCTCGGGCTCGAGAAGGATGGAGTGGGGATCAAGGCCGCTGAGCATGCCCTGGATGGCGTTGCGCAGCAATTCCACATCGCTGACCTCGTCAACATACTCGCTTTTGATCTTGCCGAAGACTTCTGCGAATACCCGCAACTCCTCAAGCGGGAGGGTCTTTTCGTCCTCGTTCGACGATAACGGGGTTTCATTGGTGTCTTCAACCTGATCCTTGCCGGTCTCCTGATCCTGTGAATAGGCCGGGAGCAGTGACATGGAGCCCCAGACAACGAGGCATGGCAGCAAGATCAGGGGGAATCTGGAAAGTCGCATCATGTTTCCTGCATGGTAGTCGTTCTCGTAACGCCGTCACGGCATCCGTTTCCGATGACCGCCATTTTAGCGGATTGCCGGCGGATTCGTTACGCCGCGACCCGAAATATGTCGGTCGAGCTATCGCGGCGACCGTAACGAACTGTTGGCGACTGCTCATCGCTCGCAGCAGGAGCTGTCTCCATGTGTGTCAACTCCGTCTCGCCTGAGGGCTATTCTGGAGAAGCCAGATCGCTTGACTTGGGAGACTGCACTCCTGTATAGATTAGTTATCAGATTGGGAACATTTTACTTGACATGTAATCGGGAACGGTGTATATGGCTTATGCGGATCATCGCCAAGAAGACACTCCGGAAGTTCTGGCAGCGTCACGCAGATGCCAAAGAGCCGCTTCTCGCTTGGTACCGGGAAGTGAAGCAAGCGGATTGGGACACACCGGCCGCCCTGAAGGAGATGTACGGCAACGCGAGCATCGTTCGTGGCAATCGGATGGTCTTCAACATCAAGGGCAACAATTATCGCCTCGTGGTGAAGATCAATTACCGGTATCGCTTCGTCTACATCCGCTTTGTGGGTACACATGCCGAGTACGACGCCATAGACGTGGAGGAGGTGTGAGATGGCCAATATCAAGGCAATCCGGTCCGAACGGGACTACGAGGCGGCTTTGGACCGGATTTCTGAACTCATGGATACGGAAGTCGATAGCCCGGAGGGCGATGAGCTCGACGTCCTGGTCGATCTCGTAGAACTGTACGAAAGCAAACAAGTGCCGATGGGCTATCCGAGTCCGATCGCCGCGATCGAGTTTCGTATGGAACAGGCAGGTCTGCGCCCCGTGGACCTTGCCTCGTTCATCGGAAGTCGCGCTAAGGTCTCGGAAGTTCTCTCCGGTAAACGCACAATCACCATGCCGATGGCGCGCGCGCTGCATGAGCATCTCGGGATTCCGGCGGACGTACTGCTGCAGGAGCCGGATGTCGATCTGGACGATCCGTGGGCCGACATGGAGTGGAGCCGGTTTCCCGTCAAGTCGATGGCAAATTTGGGCTGGATTCCGGACAGGCCCGATCCAACGGGATGCGCCGAGTATGTCATGCGGGACCTGATCAATCGGGCAGGGGGATTGGACGTTGCAGGCGCTGCGCTCTACCGAAAGAACGATCACCTGCGCGCGAATGCCAAAATGAACCTCTATGCGCTCAAGGCGTGGTGCTGGCATATCCTTGCAAGAGCCAATGAGGACCTTCCGAAGACGGGCTACGAGCGTGGCACCGTAACTTTGGAATTCCTGACGAAGGTGGCGCGGTTGAGCTGGTCGGAAGACGGTCCGCGGCTGGCGAAGGAATTGCTGGTCAAGCATGGGATTTCACTCGTGATCGAAAGGCATCTGCCGAGGACGTACCTGGACGGGGTCGCACTCCGGCTCGGTGATGGCAGACCGGTAATCGGCCTCACTTTACGCTACGACAGAATCGACAATTTCTGGTTCTGCTTGCTGCACGAACTGGCCCATGTGGGTCGACACATGGACAATGACAGGGGCGAAGCCTTCGTCGACGACTTCACGCTTCGGAAACTCGAAGGGAGACGGGAAGACACCAAGGAGACGCAAGCGGACGAATGGGCGGAAGAGGCGCTAATTCCGCGCTCGGCTTGGGAAGCGAGCGCGGTACGTGATCGGCCGACGACCATGGCCGTGATGAATCTCGCCAACGCCCTACAAGTGCATCCGGCGATCGTTGCAGGGAGGGTTCGATACGAACGGAAGAACTACCGGCTGTTATCGCAATTCGTTGGGACCGGCGAGGTCCGGCGACAGTTCGACATGATATCTTGAGTTAACGGGCCAATGAACTTCCATAGCGGACTGGAAGCTGGAATGTCCTCGCCGCCGATAGGTGGACCAATTATGCAAAATCTGCCAAGACCGACCTGACCCCGGCGGAGAGGCGCGCTGTCGCAGGAATTGTCGGGGCGATCAAGAGTGCTGCAAGAGAGGTACGATGAATTCTTTTGGAGAAGACCTGATACAGTCCCTCAACGAAGTCTTGGCACATGTCAAGGGAGAAGGCCCGGCAATCGTACACGAGGCCCTCACCCCGCGTGAGGTCCGTGAGCAGGCGAAGCTGACCCAGGCTCAAATGGCACCCCTGATGGGCATGAGCCTTTCCGGCTACCGCAAGTGGGAGCAGGGAACTCGGCGGGTCAGCGGTCCCGCTGCGATGCTGTTGCGTGTGATCCAGAAGGAACCGGAGGCGGTTCGGCGCGCACTGTCTTCTGCCTGAAACAAGGCTCGCAATTTTTCTCGCAACTCCTTTCGCGGTGGCGCATCGAGCCCGTCCAGTCAGGTTACAGGGTGAATGACCACGTTACCCTGGTTATCGTCTTCGTTGCCATGATTGTTTCTCCCGGAACCGGTAAAAATCCGGTTTAGCCCTGCAGCGTCGATCAGCTTAAAACGCCTGCAGCGCCTTGTAGCGAGCAAATCAACTGTCCGGTTCCAGTTCCAGTCCCGGCCCGCTAATGCAGGGCACCGGGAATCCCGCTTGTTGGGGGGCAGAAGACGGGAAACCGCGCTGTCGGAAGGGTTTTCCGACTGGATTGCGGTACAATCCGCTGCTCCTTGTTGCCGATTCGAAATACCCAAGCGATCATGTTCCTGGAATTCGCCATGGAGAACTGGTATCTGTTCGTCATGCTCACGGCGATACTGCTGTTGCTGGCGTTCGATCCAGGGGGCCGGACAGCAGGGGGTGCCACCAAGATCTCAGCGGGACAACTGCCCCAGATCCAGGCCAGAAAATCCGCCGTCCTGGTGGATATCCGCAGCAATGCAGAATACAGCAAGGGACATATCGAGCAGTCCCTGAACCTCCCCCTGGAAAGCCTGGAATCCAATCTCAAGAAGCTCAACAAGCACCGCGGCAAACCCCTGATCCTGGTATGCCAGAGCGGCATGAGGTCCGGCAAGGCGGCCGGGATCCTGAAGAAGAACCAGTTCAGCGAACTGTATGTTCTGGATGGCGGTGTCGCCTCCTGGAGCAAGGAAAACCTGCCACTCATCAAGGGCTGAGTCCATACGCCCAGTGAAAAAACCTGATATGGCCGAAAAAAAACCACCCCGCCTGAACGTCCGCAAGATCTACCTCAAGGATGCCTCCTTCGAATCGCCCGGCAGCCCCGGAATTTTCCTGCAGACGGCGATGCAGCCGCACATCGATCTGAGCATCGATGTGAGCCATCGGCAGATTGACGACGACGGAAAGTACTACGAAGTGACCCTGCAGGTGACCACTACCGCGACCAAGGACGAACAAACCCTGTTTCTCGCCGAGATCCACCAGGCGGGAATCTTCGAAATCAATGCCGACGATGAAGAGCACCAGGAACTCCTGCTCCGGGTCGGGTGCCCCAACATGTTGCTGCCGTTTGCGCGCGAGGAGATCTCAAACCTCGTGACCAAGGGAGGGTTCCCGCAGCTCCTGATCGCCCCGATCAACTTCGAATCGGTTTATCGGCAGGAGCGTGCCGCCATGGCCGAAGAAGCCTCCCCCACGATCCAGTAGGGATTCCCCTCTGCGACCGTTCGCGTGTCAGAGCGTCACGAAGGCAGGCTCAATATTATCGGCTCCGGGTCCTGGGGCACCGCCCTGGCAGTGCTCACGAGCGCCAACTTCTCCGGGACCTACCTGTGGGGCCGCGCCGGTACCGCCGCACTTCGTGCGGACGGCCAGAACCGCCGGTATCTCCCCGGGATACCCTTGCCGGCCAACTTCAATGCGACAGAGGATTTCTCCGAACTGATCGAACCCGGTCTGCGGTTTCTCGTGGTGGTTCCGAGCCATGCCTTCCGGGAAATCTCGGAGAAACTGCACGGTGCCATACTCGAGGCGGGACTGGACCCCGCCGATGCCACGGTGATCTGGGGCACCAAGGGCTTCGATCCGGACACGGGCGATTTACCCGGCGACGTACTCAACGGCATTTTTCCCGCCAGGACCGCCAGGGGCGTGCTTTCCGGACCGAGCTTCGCACGCGAAACAGCAACCGGGTCACCCACCGCCCTCACACTCGCATGCTACCAGGCAGGTCAGGCGGAAGCCCTTGCACGGTGGTTCCGGACACCCACCATGCGCATCTATTTCAGCGATGACCCCGTCGGTGTGCAGCTCGGGGCGGCGATCAAGAATGTCATGGCCATCGCCACCGGTATCAGTGACGGACTGGGTTATGGCCCCAATGCCCGGGCGGCGCTGATTACCAGGGGACTGGCGGAGATGATCCGCCTCGGCACCGCCCTCGGCGGGCGAATGGAGACCTTCAACGGGCTGACCGGCGTGGGTGACCTGGTGCTGACCTGCACCGACGACCAGTCACGCAACCGCCGCTTCGGTATCGGCATTGGCGCCGGCAGGAACCCGGCAGCCGTGGCCAGGGAAATCGACCAGGAAATCGAGGGCATTCAAACTGCCCACGAGCTGCACCGAAAGGCTACCGGCCTTGGGGTGGAAATGCCGATCACGGAGCATGTATACCGCGTGCTCTACGAGGACCTGGCTCCGGATGACGCGGTAAGGAGCCTGCTTGGGCGGGACCCCCGACCGGAACACCATTAGCCAGCGGCGGGCACAGGATGGCCCAAGATCAGACGCCCGGCTTCAGAACCGCCAGAAGGACAATGGCGATCAGGCCGAATACCGGCAATTCGTTCATCACCCTGTAGTACACATGGCCGCGGGTGTTGCGGTCATCCTGAAAGGACCGCATGACGACAAGGCACCAGCCGTGGTAGACCAGGAGCAACATCACGAGCAGCAGTTTCCACATCAGCCACTGCCCCGAAAACCCGTAGTCCAGCCACAACCACAGCCCGAAGACAATGGTCAGCACGCCTCCCGGTGTCATGATGCCGAAAAAGAGCTTCCGCTCCATGGTTTTGAAGCGGGCGTTTCCCGCCTCGTCCGTGCACATGGCATGATAGACAAACAGGCGCGGCAGGTAGAACATTCCGGCGAACCAGGTCACCATGAAGATGATGTGGAATGCCTTGATCCAGAGCATCGGT
>JAJDTE010000066.1:0-14497 GCA_022827325.1 Gammaproteobacteria bacterium
GGTCCTGGATCATGGAAGTTCAGTTGCTCATCTTGAGACATGGGCTCCGGAAGATAAATAAACCAAGGGCAGGCGGGAACCGGCCGCAGAACCCGTCTTATGCAGCGCCCTGCATGATCGGCATCGTCGCCAATGGTGATCTGGAACACCCGATTTGCTCTTTACTTGCGCAGGACGTGGTTCCGCGGGGCGCACGCAAGCATTCGCGTCCTTGCGTCGCCCGGTCTTGAGCAGCCGGGATTCTCGTCATCAATTCGGATACGTCTCGGTTGTATATGGAGCTGGCGTCAACGCATTCCTGACGCTTGGCGATGTGACACACTGATACCATAATTGATCAGCAAACAACCGAAATCCCGGGGCAAACATGACAACCAAGGTATCAGGAGGCGATAAAGGTCCTGTCGAACCAGAAATTCAAGCGCGTTGAACCCAGGTGCGGACAGGGCGCTGACTTCCTGGCATTTCGCGGGAACGGCAAGCGTGCCGTCAGTATCAGGCTGGAAAACCCGCGCCTGCATTCGGGCGGACCGCATGGGCAAGGATTTGTGGGAGATGTTCCCGGCAGGGATTGGCTGGTATCTCGTCCCCGTGACGTTCTTGTCACTGTCTTCGCAAAGGAGACGATCAGGGGAAACCCCCTGGAGTCCCGTTCGTGGCTGGAAGGCAGAACATGTACTTTCCCCTTTCTGCCCCGGACAATACGGATTCGACTTGGGGATTTCCTTCTGCCGGATGCATCGGAGGGCAATTGGGCCTGAATCGCCATAGGCAAGAAAGCGGAATTCAGTTCACCAGGTCCCGGCAGCGGCACCACCGTATCGGGAGCAAACGCCGGAAGGCAATGGCTGATGATTCCACGATGAAAGTTGCCACACCAGCCAGGGCATACGGAACCGAACGACGCATGATGCTCAGTAAAATCCACGGAAATCAAACCGCAAATCGCCTGTGCCGGGACGAGAAAAACGCTCGATCAGGCAATTTTGCAAGTTGCTCTCGTGATATAGTTTGTGGATATTACTGAGTTACGACAGAGCCAGAGGGATGCTGTTCCATGTTCCAGGCCGTGAACCACTCGAAATTCGCCACCGATCTGCCACGCGGCTGCACGTTCGACGAGAACGACTGGAGGATACTCGCGACCTTCTGGCACCCCATCGTGTTTGCGCACGATGTCGAGGGCGAACCCGTCAAAGCCCGCCTGCTGGATGTCGATCTCGTCGTGTACCGAACATCCGGAGGCGTTTCGATCGCAAGGGATGTCTGCCCGCATCGCGGAACCCGCCTGAGCAGCGGCCGGGTGCTCGATGACCGCTTGGTGTGCCCGATGCACGGGTTGCACTTCGATCACTCGGGACAATGCACCAGGATCCCTTCGATTGCCAACCCGAACGCCAGGATTCCGTCGATGATGCGCCTCCAGTCCCTCAGGACCGAAGAGCGCTACGGGATCGTGTGGGCCTGCCTGAGCGACAAGCCCGCATGGCCCCTGCCCGTCTGGAGCGGAATTGGGGACCCGGAGTTGAAGAATGTCTGCATGCCGAATGCCGTCTGGCAGGTCGCCGCGAGCCGCCATGTGGAGAACTTCAACGACGTTGCGCACTTCCCGTGGGTGCACGAGGCGACCTTCGGCGGATACGAATCCGATTCGATCGAGCCCTACAAGGTGCATCACACCGAACGCGGGCTGAGCTTCGAGCTTCCGTATCTCGAAGCCGGGAACCGCTTCCCCGACGGGGTCGAGTCGGAAGACCGCGAAGTGTTCTATCGCTACGAGTTGACATTCCCGTTCTCCACCATTATCGAGATCCGGCCAGCGGGCTCCGACTATGTGCAGTACGTCGCGGATGCGGTGTGCCCGGTTTCGGCGCGCGAATCCAGGATTTTCCAGATTCTGACCGACACCACGGACGAACCGGACACCGAGAGCTTCATCCGGGAGACGCTCGCGA
Organism: Gammaproteobacteria bacterium; assembly: GCA_022827325.1. Classification (GTDB taxonomy): domain Bacteria; phylum Pseudomonadota; class Gammaproteobacteria; order Arenicellales; family Poriferihabitantaceae; genus VYFG01. The sequence goes on from JAJDTE010000066.1 coordinate 1,956, forward strand.
TCAACGAGGAAGACCGGCCCCTGGTCGAAGGGCAGCGCCCCGAGGACCTTCCCCTCGACCTGACGGAGGAAATCCACATTCCGGCCGATCGCATGTCCATCGAGTACCGTCGTGCCCTGGCAACGAAGTTCGGCCTGGGCGCGCCGATCGCAAGCTGAATGACCAAATTGCGACCTGGGATGCTGACGTGAGTCGACTTGCCACATGCCGGGAACGCAATTCCGCAAAAGCAGACCCCCCCAGCTTCGGGGCAACTTTACGTGAGTCACCGTCCTTGGCGGATTGCCGGCATGACCGACCCGTGGATTGACGTCAAGGTCCTGCGAAGGCGCAGACTCGCGGACGGAATCGCCGCAATCGAGCTGGCTCGGGACGACGGGGACCCTCTGCCGCCCTTCACTGCGGGATCGCATATCGACGTCCATCTCGAAAACGGACTGTTCCGGCAGTATTCCCTCTGGAACAATCCGTCAGGTGCGGACCGCTACTGTCTCGGAGTTCTCAGGGAAGAGCCGGGCCGGGGGGGCTCACAAGCGATGCACATGCTGCGGTCGGGGTCGAGGCTGAAGATCAGCCCGCCCCGCAACCGTTTCGAGCTGGTATCGGATGCCGGCGATTCCCTGCTCCTGGCCGGTGGGATTGGGATCACGCCGATCCTGTGCATGGCGCAGGTTCTGCACGGTCGGGGCGCGGAATTCGAGCTGCATTACTGCGCGCGCGCGCGCGGTCGCATGGCCTTCCGGGACCTCCTGAGGAAATCCGACTTTGCCGAACGGGTGCATCTTCATTTTGACGACGGACCGGATGATCAGAAGCTGGACATTCCGTCGATCGCGCGTGCCCACCGTCCGGGCCGACATCTGTATGTATGCGGCCCGGCGGGTTTCATGGATGCGGTACTGGAGGCAGCCGCATCGACTTGGCCTTCGGGTACGATGCACAAGGAGCATTTCACGCTGGATGTGGAACCTCCCGACAGGGATGACCGTGCCTTCCGGGTTCGTGTCGCCAGCACCGGCGAGGAGCTTGAGGTGCCTGCGGATCGATCCGTGGTCGAAACACTCGCCGAGATCGGCATCGAGATTCCCACATCCTGTGAACAGGGCATCTGCGGCACGTGCATCACCGGTGTTCTTGACGGCGTGCCGGACCACAGGGATTTCGTCCTCACGGAGGAGGAGCATGTCGCGAACGATCAGATGACGGTGTGCTGCTCACGTGCACTGTCGGACCTCATCGTCCTGGATCTGTGAGCAAACCAACCTATGAGAACGGAGAAAACCATGAACAGACGAACCATCCTCACATTGGCCGGCGCGGCCGCGGTCGGACTTTCGGTGCTTGCGGGGGGCAATCCGCTGGCACAGGCCGATGAACCCACCGAACTCGACATCGCGATCATCCTGTCGGCGGGGATCGAGTCCAGTTGGGACGGCACCCTGATTCAGTCCCTCGAGCGGGTCAAGGCGGAGAAGCCGCACGGCCTGGACCTCGACTGGATGTACACGGACCCGCTCTGGGGAGATGAAGCGGGGGACGCCATGAGGCTTTTCGCGGAGTCGGGTGAGTACGACATCATCTGGGCGCATTCGACCTATTCCGACCAGGTCAAGAAGCTGAAGGACGAATTTCCCGAAATCATGTTCGTGGTCGTCGGGTCGGGCAACGAGGGCCTGGGAGGAAACCAGTACTGGGTCTACAAGCGGGTCCACGAGGCGTCTTACGTACTCGGCATTCTCGCCGGGAAGCTGACCGAATCCAATACGCTGGGCGTGGTCGGCACCTATGCGGCCGACGACATTAACGATGCGGTCAACGCCTTCTTCGCGGGCGCGCGGTCGGTCAATCCGGACATCAAGCGCAAGGTGGCATTCATCGAAAGCTGGTACGACCCCGGCAAGGCGGCGGAGATGACGTCCGCACAGATATCCACCGGCGCGGACCTGATTTTCCAGTTGGCCGGAAACTTCAAGCCCTGCGAGTCCGCGGGTATCCTGTGCTTCTCAAATTTCGGGGACGACCATCGGTTCTCGCCATCGACCATCCTGTCGAGCTCGCTGTCGATCTGGGATCCGGACGTCAACTGGATCATCGACGAGTGGTGGGCGAACAAGGCGCAAGGCAAGACATTCGACGGCAATACGAAGATTGTCTGGCGCGGACTGGCCGAAGGCGGAACCGACATCGCTCCGTACCACGATCTCGCCGACAGGGTGCCGGACGACGTCAAGGCGCTCGTCGAGACGACCCTCGCCGACATCCGATCCGGGAAGCTGACGGTCGAACTCAATGTCTCGGCACCCGAATCCGACTGATGCGATCCGGTTCCGAATCGCGTGACTGCCTCCCCTAGCCCCGTCCGGTGCCGGGGGAGGCCGGAGCCTTCGCATCCAGTCAACCCATTCGGAAGAACCAGATGCCTACCATCCTGCAAGCACGGAACCTGACCAAGCGCTTCCCGGGCGTCATCGCGAACGAAGACGTCGACTTCGACCTCGAAACAGGTGAAATCCACTGTCTGTTCGGTGAGAACGGGGCCGGAAAATCCACGCTTTCGGCTTGCCTGTTCGGCTACTACCGGCCGGAAGGCGGCACCATTGAGGTTGGCGGGCGGGAGGTTCGTTTCAGGTCGCCGCGCGATGCCATCAACATCGGCATCGGCATGGTCCACCAGCACTTCGTGCTGGTCGGCGACTTCACGGTTCTGGAGAACATCATCGTCGGCACCCATACAGACGGCTGGCGGCTGGAGCACGATGCTGCGCGGAAGAGGATTCAGAAGATCTGCGACGAGTACGACATCAGGCTCGATCTCGATGTCCGTGTCAACGACCTCGCCGTCGGCCAGCAGCAATGGGTCGAGATACTCAAGGCACTGTATCTCGGCGCCGAGGTCCTGATCCTCGACGAACCGACCGCCGTTCTGACCCCCGAAGAATCGGAGCGCCTGTTTCGTATCATCAACCACATGTGCGAAGAGGGCCTGTCGGTCATTCTGATCAGCCACAAGATGGCGGAGGTCATGCAGGCCCACCGGGTGACCGTGCTGCGCAAGGGCAAGGTCGTCGGCACCGTCAGGCCGAAGGACATTATGCCCAGGGAGCTGACCCGGATGATGGTAGGGCGCGACGTGGAGCTTCGCGTCGTGCGCGACCGGAGCCGGAACTCCGCGACGGATGAAGCGCCGATCCTCGTTGTGCAGGAGCTGGAGTTCCGGAACGATCAGGGAGGCAAGGCGCTGGACGGAGTGAGCTTTTCCATCCGGCGCGGCGAGATCATGGGGCTCGCGGGTGTCTCCGGAAACGGGCAGAAGGAGCTCTTCGAGATTCTTTCGGGGGTTCTCGTCCCCACAAGCGGCACCGTCATGCTCGAAGGCGAGAAGCTTGAGGGGATGCCATCCCGTCAATACATGGACCGGGGCGTGGGGCTGGTGCCCGACGACCGCTTTCAGGAGGGCCTGATCCCACAGTTCGGGGTGGACGAGAACATCATCCTGGGATGGCAGCGCAACGGCGACTACCGGCGCGGCATCTTTCTGGATCACCGGCAAATCAGCTCGGTGGCCAGCAATCTGGTGGGGGAGTTCCAGATCTCGACCCCGTCGGTGGGAACGCCTGTCCACCATCTCTCCGGTGGCAATGCGCAGAAGGTGATCCTGGCCCGGGAGTTCGTGCATTCCAGCAAGCTGCTGCTCGCCAACCAGCCGACCCGGGGGCTGGACCTCGGCGTCATCGAATACGTCTACAAGCAACTCCTCGCCAAGCGCGACGAGGGCTATGCCATTCTCCTTGCCTCCGAGGAGCTGGAGGATCTGCTCAACCTGAGCGACCGAATCCTGGTGATCTCCGGGGGGCGCATCACCGGCGTCGTGGAGCCCGAAACAACCACGATCGAGGCAATCGGCCTCATGATGGCCGGAGGCCGGGAGGAGCACACGCCATGATCAGGATCGAACCCCGCGTGAATCCACGGAATTCGTGGACGTTTCTGATGTATGTCCTTGCGACCTGCCTCGGCTTTTTCCTGACTGCTCTCCTGCTCTGGTTCAGCGATGCCGATGTGATGAAGGCGTTCGGCGCTCTCCTGAAAGGGGCTTTCGGCAGCCAGAAGGCATGGATCGCCACCCTCGCGAAGGCCACCCCGCTCATCCTGACTGGGCTGGCCACGGTGGTGGCCTTCCGGGCGCAGGTCTGGAGCATCGGGCAGGAAGGACAGGTCTACGCCGGTGCCATGATGGCCTACTTCGGCTCCGTCGTCCTGATCGGACTGCCTGTCTGGTCGTATCTCGGCGGAGTCATCCTGTTCGGCATGCTCGGCGGCGCTCTGCTCGGGGCCACCGCGGCAATCCTGAAGGACCGGTTCGACGTGAGCGAGATCATTTCGACCGTGATGCTGAACTATCTGATCGTGTTCCTCCTGTCCTACCTGATCGGTGGCGGACCATGGACGGAAATCGGCGATACGGTCGTCTATCAGCAGACCGCGCCCGTGTCCGAGGATTCCCAGCTCCCCATGCTGTTCGGAAGCTCGAAGCTCCACCTGGGGCTCGCGTTCGCCCTGGTCGCGGCGATCATCTGCCATGTGCTCCTTGAGAAGACGCCACTGGGATATGAAATCCGCGCCCTCGGCCACAACCCGATCGCACTGGCTTACCGCGGAACCAACATCGGTCGGACCATCATCCTGGTTATGGTGATCAGTGGCGCGATCGCCGGACTGGCCGGGGTGTCCGAGATCTTCGGCACCTCGCACAGGTTGCGCTCCGACACGCTGGCCGGGCTCGGCTATACCGGAATCATCATCGGCATGATCGGAGGTCTGCGGCCGGCCGGCACCGTGGTGGCCGGTATCGTGTTCGGCGGCTTCAGCAGCGGTGCGCTGTACATGAAGCTTCTGGCCAAGGTGCCGTCGGCGCTCATTCCCGCGATGGAGGGGATCCTGCTGCTGACCTTTCTCTGCGCAGGCGTTGCCGCACGGTATAAACTCACGAGGATTCGGAACAATGTCTGAACTGTTTCAGGAAGCGATCATCGTCAGCATCTTGGCTGGCACCGTACGGATCATGACGCCGATTCTGCTGGCGGCGATGGGCGAACTGGTGACCCAGCGGGCGGGCATCTGGAACATGGGTATCGAGGGCACGATGCTCATGGGGGTGTTCGTCGCCTACATCGTGGTGACATCGACCGACTCGCTGTGGCTGGCGGTGCTGGCGTCCATGATGGCCGGCGGGCTCGTCGGATTGCTGACCGCCTTCATGACCGCGACCATGCGGGTCGACCATTTCATCACCGGCCTGGGCATCAACCTGCTGTCGGCGGGTCTGACCCTGTTCTGGTTCCGGATCTACATCACCGGACGCGCGCAACCCACGTTTTCCGGATTCGAAAACGTCCCGATTCCGGTCCTGTCCACGATCCCGTACGTCGGCGACATTCTGTTCAACCAGAGACTGATCACCTATTTCGCGTTCCTCTCCGTTCCGATCATCTGGTTCCTGCTGTTCAGGACACGCTGGGGGCTGGAGCTGCGCTGCCTGGGGGAGAACCCGAAGGCACTGGATATCAAGGGGCTGAGCGTCACCCTGCGTCAGTACGTGGCGGTACTGATCGGCAGCGTGATGACCGGTCTGGGCGGCGGTTTCCTGATGCTGGGGTACTCCGACCGCTTCCTGCCCGACCTTTCGGCCGGACGCGGCTGGCTGGCGCTGGTGGCGATCATCGCGGGCAACTGGCTGCCCAGGGGCGTCCTGGTCGCGGTGCTGATCTTCGCCCTGCTCGAAAGCGTGGCGACCCATGTTCAGGTGCTGGGCATCGACGTGCCGCACCAGATCTTCCTGGCCCTTCCCTACCTCGCCTCGATCCTGATTCTGATGGGTCTGCGTAGCAAGGCGAACCAGCCCATGCGGCTGGGCATTCCGTACTTCCGGTAGGAGGATCGGCGATGGCGTGCACCTCCGATCCTGTCATCCTGAGCCACTGGCATCCGCTGTCCTCGATCGAGGAGATCGTCCCGGGCGAGGTCCACGAGACGGTGCTGCTGGAACAGGACCTGTACTTCGCGCTCGATGGGAACGGTCTTCCCGTGGTCTGGCACAAGGACGGGGAAATGCGGCGGGGCAATGCGTTCGAACCCGACAAAGTTCAGGCCAGGATCCGCTCGAAGCGCGAGTACGGTTACGTCTGGGCCTGTCTCGGTGATGCGCCCACACCGCTGTTTTCCTTTCCGGAATTCTTCGAGCCCGACCGGCGCTTCGTGGCGACGGGGGTGTTCGGCGTCGATGTGTCCGCCGGCCGGGTCGTCGAGAACTTTCTCGACATGGGGCATTTCCCCTATGTCCACACCGGAATCCTCGGCGAAGAGCCGCATACAGAAGTGAAGGAATACGATGTCGATGTGTCGGAAGTCCTCGACGAAGTCGTGGCGACGCGCTGCCGATTCTATCAGCCACAGGCAGCCCTGGCTTCGAACGATGGTGCGGATGTCGAATACACGTATCGCGTGCCGCATCCGAACTGTTCGCTGCTGTACAAGTCCAGTCCCACCGATCCCGCACGCCGGGACGTGATTTATTTGTTTGTGCAGCCTGTGGGACAGGAGCGGATTCTTGCCCATACGGGCATGTGCATTCTGGACGACGAGAACAGCAACAGCGACATCCGCTACTTTCAGCAGGTGATCTTCGGACAAGACAAGCCGATTCTGGAAAATCAACGCCCCAAGCGCCTTCCGCTCGATCCGCGCGCGGAGACACCGATCCGCGCGGACAAGTCCGCGATTGCCTATCGGCGTTGGCTCAGCGGGAAGGGGCTGACCTATGGCGTGATCCCGGCGGCGGGCCCCTGATGCGTCCAACGCCTTGGAGAACTGCATGAGCTGCGACAACCAGATCCTGGTGAACGACTGGCACGTGATTGCCGAGTCCGGGCTTTTGAGGCCCGGCGATGCGCAGACGACTTTTCTTCTCGAAGAGATCGTCCATGTGTCGAGGCATGCCGACGGCTCGGCAAGGGCCGGACACGGAAGCGCAACCGGCCCCGAATTGCCGATACGGGAGCAATACGGGTTCGTCTGGACCACCCTCGGTACCCCGGCGCGCGAGATCATCCACATTCCCGAAGCGTTCGAAACCGATCGCTATCTGGTCAGTGGCGGCGCTTTCGGGGTCAAGGTGTCCGGTCTGCGAGTGGTCGAGAATTTCCTCGACATGGGCCACTTCCCTTTTGTGCACACGGGCTGGCTGGGCGACGAGCCTCATACCGAGGTTCAGCCCTATGAAGTGGAACTGACCGAAGAGGACGAGATTGTCGCCTCCGAATGCTACTTCTACCAGCCCGTCGCCTCTCCCACGGCGAAAGGGGGGATCATGGTCAAGTACACCTTCCGGGTGTACCGGCCCTATACTGTGGCGCTCTACAAGACCAACCCGACGCACCCGGACCGCAACGATTATATCGTGCTGTTCGTCCAGCCCGTCGGTCCCGAGGACTGCATCGTCCGCCCGTATCTTTGCTATATAGAGGACGGGATGGGAGAGGATACGCTGCGCTGGTTCATGCAGCTCATCTTTGCGCAGGACAAGCCGATTCTCGAAAACCAGATTCCCCGACGATTGCCGCTCGACCCCAGGGCGGAAACCCCCATCCGCGCGGACAGGTCGGCAATTGTCTATCGTCGCTGGCTGCAGGATCACGGCGTCACGTTCGGTGCCCTGCCCGCCGTTGCGTGAGATGACGAAGAAGGGAACGATGATGACCCCCGACCCGCGCACCGTATGGCACCCGATTGCCTCGAGCTCGGATCTTCCGCTGCGCCATGTCTGCCAGGCTCAGCTTCTGGGGCGCGAGTTTGCGGTCTGGCGGGCCGATGACGGCCATGTCAACGTCTGGGAGAACCGCTGCCTCCATCGAGGGGTACGGCTGTCCATCGGGACCAGTGACGGCAGGGAACTGAAGTGCAGGTATCACGGCTGGCGCTATGCCAACCGGACGGCCGGATGCACCTATATCCCCGCGCATCCGGTTGATGCGCCGGCGCGCACCATCTGCAACAACACCTATCCCGCGCAAGAGGTCCATGGACTGATCTGGTGCGGCGAGCATGCGGTGGGCGCTCCTCCCGGACTTGGAGGATTCGAGAGCTTCACCGTCTTGCGCCCCATTCCGGTCAACGCTCCGGGCCCATTCGTCGCTGAGTCCCTCCTGGCCTACAGCTTCGCCGATGACTGCGACGCGTCGAGCGATGAAAGAAGCGTCACGGTACGTGCCGGCGATGGAACGACCGTGCGTTTCTTCGTGCAACCCTGCGACAGCGACCGCAGCGTCATTCGCGGACTGGTGAACGTGCCGTCAAAAGGACCGGCGCGCGTTGCCCTTCTGCACCATCACAACCGGCGCCTGAACGCCATGCGGAGAAGGATCGAAGCGCACGCGTCGCTGCTGGACAGACCCGAACCGATGTCGGCTCCGATCGAGCGCCTGCCCGAAGACCTGGTCGACATCCCCGCCGCGAGCACGGACGGGCGTGTGCCGAACCTACGGGTGCGGGTCGCACGAAAGACTCCGACCGCCGAAGATGTCGTCTGCCTGCGGCTTGAAGCGGCAAAGGGTGAGAGATTGCCCACGTTCCAGCCCGGGGCGCATATCGACGTCCACCTGCAGAACGGCCTGGTGCGCCAGTACTCGTTGACCAACGGTCCCGGCGAGACCGATCACTACACGATCGGGGTCAAACGCGAGCCCGACAGCAGGGGCGGTTCCGCCGCCATCCATGACAGTGTCGGTGAAGGCGACGTGCTGGCGATTTCATCGCCGCGCAACAACTTTCCCCTGCGACGCGATTCAGTGCATACCATCTTCGTTGCGGGCGGAATCGGGGTGACGCCGCTCCTGTCGATGGCGCGGACCCTCAACCATCAGGGTCTGGGCTTCGAGTTCCACTACTTCGTCCAGTCCGACGCCCATGTGGCATTCAGGCAGGTCATTGATGAGTTCGGGGAGGCCGCAACGTTGCACAAGGGACTCCTGCCGGATGATACGGTTGCCACGCTACGCCGGGTTCTGGCCGTCCCCGGCCGCGCCCGCAACCTGTACATCTGCGGTCCGGGCCCGATGCTGGAAGCCGCACGACGGGTGGCTGCTGATAACGGCTGGACCGACGAGTCCGTGCACTTCGAATACTTCAAGAACACCACGGAAGTGGACGACTCCGGCAGCTTCGTGATCGAGCTGGCGCGTTCCGCCGTGACGCTGGAGGTCCCCGCGGGCAAGTCCATCCTCGAAGTGTTGCGGGAGAACGGGATCAACATGAGCAGTTCCTGTGAGCAGGGGGCCTGCGGCACCTGTCGCTGCGGCGTGATCGAAGGCGCGATCCTGCATCAGGACGTCTATCTGTCCGGCCGTGAAAGGGCTGAAGGAAAATCAATGATAACCTGCGTGAGCAGGGCAAAGTCCGACCGTCTCATTCTGGATATCTGAGGCGCATCATGATCAGGCTGTACGACTACGAGCTGTCGGGAAACTGCTACAAGCTGCGCCTGCTGATGTCGTTTCTCGACGTTGCGTTCGAGACCGTGAAGATAGACTTCCATCCCGGGATGCAACACAAGTCGGAGGAGTTCCTGCAGATCAATCCTCTGGGTCAGTTGCCGGTCATCGACGACTGCGGATTTGTGTTGCGGGACGCCCAGGCAATTCTGGTCTATCTGGCGTCGAAGTATGATGCCTCGGGCAAGTGGTATCCCCGCGACCATCCGGAGCTTCTGGGCCAGGTATCGCAGTGGCTGGCGTTCGCCGACGGGATCACCGCAACCGCCTCGGCCGCTCGGTTGCATGACAGCCTGCTCTATCGTCATCTGGACATCGAGGCGTGCCGCGCGGGGGCGCATGACCTGTTCCGCGTTCTGGACGAGCAACTCTGGTTCTCCGAGCTGGAAGGAGAGAGCTGGATTTGCCCGGGCGATCACCCCACGGTCGCGGACATCGCCTGCTTTCCCTACGTCATGCTCAGTGAAGAAGGGGGGATCTCCAGGATCGACTACCCGGCGATCCGCCGCTGGTGCGACCGGTTCAAGCGCATCCCGGGCTTCGTGGTGATGTCCGGCATCTTCCCGGCCGGCCCGGCTGCTCCGGAGTAGGCTGGTATTCTCGTTAGAGCCCCATGAACGGCACCATTGACATGCGAGTCGGAATACTTGTGGAGCGAGCGAAGCTTAATTCAGGTCGGCAAGGGTGAGCCGGGGCGGCAGCAGCGCTTCGATGTCGCCGAGCGACTGGACTGAAATCTGATCGTAATCACTGATTGCACAACAATGCGGCCAGAACCGTTGACTGGCCTGGCCACACTGCCGGATTTGTCGGCATTAAACGGAACTTCATCTTCCAGAGCAGACTTCAATCCCTTACGCCGTAAGGGATTCGGGCAAATTCAGGGTGTCATGCTTATGGCAACATTCGTCATGTTTGCGCAGGCCACGGGATTTTTACATCTGCCGACCTCTTGGTCGGCCCTTTCCGTCGGCAGCGAACAGGGACGCCGGATGACCTCGCCGGGAGGCTGGAACCAAGGTTGCGATGGTGATTCGTCATTGACCTGGCAAGGAAACTGTTCGAACTCTCGTCGAGGTTGCACTGGTTGTGGGGGTTGGGGTATAAATTTCGATGCGGGTGCATGGCATGTTGAGCGTTGCCTGTTCCCGTTTTCTCATCGACCGCATGGCGTGCTTTTCCATGAACCCTGCCGACCAGGAAGAAGGAAATCAGCAAACCGAAACCGGGGAGCGCCGCCGTTGCTTTCATCCTGAACAGGCTTTTTGGAGCATGCCGGTGAACGGATTCCCTCGTCTCCTTGCAAGGGGGCGGCAGGGGTGGCTGACCGATCATGACGCAACCCGGGCCGGACCCTGGTCCGCGTGGCTGAGCCATCAGACAAACATTTCAAGTAATCTCGACTAGTGTTGCGTCCCGGAAATATATTTACAAAGTCGCTCGATTTTGGCGAGTATGGATTCGGCCGTTGCGACCCAGACGAAGGGACAGGCTTTGCCATTGTAGCACTCGACGAATTCATTGATTTTGCGGGTCAGTTCCCGGACGTTGGAGAACGACCCTCGGCGAATGGCCTGCTGGGTAATGAGGCCGAACCAGCGCTCCACCTGGTTGATCCATGAGGCGTAGGTCGGGGTGTAATGGACGTGGAACCTGGGTCGCCGGGCGAGCCAGGCCTTGACCTTGGCGTGTTTGTGGGTGCAGTAGTTGTCGATGACGAGATGGACGTCCAGGTTTTCGGGGACGCTGTCGTCGATGTGCCTCAGGAAGGCGAGGAACTCCTGGTGCCGGTGGCGCCGCTTGCATTGGGTGAGCACCGTGCCGGTCGCCACGTCGAGGGCGGCGAACAGGGTGGTGGTGCCATGGCGGACGTAATCGTGGGTGACGCCATCGACGTAGCCGAGTCCCATGGGCAACAGGGGCTGGGTGCGCTCGAGGGCCTGGATTTGGGTTTTCTCGTCCACGCACAGCACGACGGCGTGATCGGGGGGGTTGAGATACAGCCCCACGATGTCACGCACCTTCTCGACGAAGAAAGGGTCGTTGGAGAGTTTGAAATGGCGTTGGCGGTGCGGTTGCACGCCGAACAGCCCGAACCACCGCTGCACGGTGGACTTGGAGATGCCGGTATGTTCGGCCATGGTGCGGACGCTCCAATGGGTTGCATTGGGCGGCCGGTTTTGCAGCGCGGTGTTGATCACCTCTGCGACACGGTCGTCCTCGTGGGTACGGGGGCGGCCGGAGCGCAGTTCGTCGTGGAGACCTTCGAGGCCCTGTTCGAGGTACCGGCGGCGCCATTTGCCGACGGTGATGTTGCTGACACCGAACCGTTGCGCGATGGCGGTGTGGGTTTGGCCATCGGCGCAGGCGAGGACGATCTGGGCCCGTCGCACGATGCCGTGGGGCAGTGAGCGGGATCGGGCAATGCCGAGCAACTGGTCTTTCTCGTGCTCGTTGAGCTTGATGGGTGTGGTGGGGCGGCCGCGGGGCATGGGCGTACTCCTTTGGATGGGTGACGCCCATTATAATATAATTTATTTATGGGACATTACACTAGCACCAAAGAGTGTATTCGAGGGGAGAGTCATAATGGAACAGCTGAACTCGATCATCAATTCCATCAATTCGTTCGCATGGGGACCGCCCATGCTGGGCATTCTCGGAGTAACCGGGGTGCTGCTGACACTTGGGCTCGTGTTCATGCCGTGGCGCAAGGTCGGTTTCGGGTTCCGGCTGTTGTTCGACAAGAGCCAGGCAGCCGGCGAAGGCGAAGTCAAGCCTTTCAACGCGCTGATGACCGCACTGTCCGCCACGGTCGGCACCGGGAACATCGCCGGCGTGGCCACTGCCATCGCGCTCGGTGGCCCGGGAGCCATTTTCTACATGTGGCTCATCGCCCTGTTCGGAATGGCGACGAAGTACGCCGAAGCCGTCTGCGCGGTCACCTACCGGGAGGTAGACGCCAACGGCAAGTATGTTGGCGGGCCGATGTACTAC
>JAJDTE010000125.1:0-7598 GCA_022827325.1 Gammaproteobacteria bacterium
CTTCCTGGCCGCCACCCTGACCCTCGGCGCCTGCGGCGGGGGCGGGGGCGGAGGAGGTTCCGGGGGACCGCCGCCGTCTTCGGGCCTGTCGGACTCGTCCGACCCCCGGGTGGCCCGGCTCGGGAAACTGCTGGAGCGCGCCGACACCCTGCGGATGTCCGGCCTGCACGCACGCTGGTCCCTCTCCGCCACCGGGGGCGAGACGATCGAGGACACGTTCCCCCTGACCGTGTCCTGCACGGGCGCGCGCTGCGTCGCGGCGGACGGCATCGCAACCACGGTGCGGGACCTGCTGGATCCCTCCGCCAATATCGATCCGGATACATTCGAGGAGCCGGACCTCGGCACCCGGGGCGGGTTTTACACGGTGATGACGAGCGGCGACATCGAACCGGAGACATTGCCCGATCTTTCCGTGTCCGTCTCGCCGACGGTGACGGGCTACGGGTTCTGGGGGGATCACGGATACGCGGCCCTGGCGCTCAGCCGGGGAACGATCACGGCGGAGATTGATGGAACATCATTCAGCGGCGACTTCTCCATGGTCCAGGCGTACGTGGCGGGGGATGCCGCAGGCTCCAATCCGTCGGGTACGGGGAGCGCGACCTGGACCGGCATCGCGGAGGCGAGCCCGGCGGATACCAACGAGCGGCTCATGGGCACCGCGAGGGTGACCATCGCGGACCTGTCGCGGCCCCGGGTGGGGGTTGTGATCGAGGTGCCGGGCCATGCCATCGGGGCCCCGGGCTGGGCGGACATGGGGCTTGCCAATGGACGCTTCACCTCCGGGACGGCCGGGAGGGACTACCTCGGGGGGGCCTTCCACGGACCCGGGCATGAAGAAGCCTGGGGAGTGTTCGACACCGCGGACCATGTCGGGGTGTTCGGAGCGAGGCGGATGGAGTAGGCGGAATCCGCCGGCCCCGCACATGAAATACGGACCGGCGAATGCCGGATTCGCCGAAGGCGCACATCATATATGACAAGAAACCCCCGCCAGGAGGAGCTTCACCTACGGTGCGCCACCCTCTGACTCTACTAAGGGGGCGGCAGGTCGACGCTACCATGCGGAGACCTGCCTTGTGACTGACGGCCTTTCCTAAAACGCCCGCTCACACTACCTCGGAATTTGCAGTGTTCCAATCATCCTTTTATTGATCGGGCAGATTATGCGCCGCACTGGTTCATGTCAGCCAGCAGCTTCTCGGGCAGCAGCGATCCACCCGTCGAACTTCTCCCTGTTTTCCTCGATCCAGGCTTCGACATGGCCCTCGATGGCCTCCAGTGAATCCTCGCCTTGTTGCATTCGGTTGTTCTGGGCCGAAACATCATTGATGTCGATCTCCGCCAGTTCAAACAGTTTTGCCGCAGCCGGGTTTGCCGCCAGGAAATCATTGTTCGCCAGGATGCGCAATTCGTTGACCGCAAACCCGAGATCACGACCTTCATAGGTCGTATTGTCGGTCCGGCCGTCGGGCAGCGAGGAATACGGCACCTCGATCCATTCGACATTCCCGCCGGGAACCAGGACGCCTGACACCCAGTACGGCGTCCACGTGTAATAGACGACCGACTCGCCAGCCTGCATGCGTGCGATGGTTTCCGCAATGATCGCATTGTAGGCGCCCTGGTTGTGCGTGACCGTGTCGCGCAGGCCGAATTCTCCCAGATGGTGCTCGATGACACGCTCGCAGCCCCAGCCGGGAGGGCAACCGGCAAGATCAGCGGTTCCATTGCCGTCCGCATCGAAACGGGCAGCAACCTCGGGATCCTTCAGGTCACCCAGGTTGGTGACGCCAGCATCAAAGGAAGCCTTGTCCACCAAATATCCCTGCAGGGCACCGGTGATCAGGTGGCCGACCTTGGTCATTGCCTCTGCACCGCCGGCTTCATTGTAGAAAGCCAAGTGCAACGGGTCCCAATGGACGGTCGTGAAATCCCCGTCGCCGGACCCGAGTGCCAGGTGAATGGTCTGGTACTCGACGGATTGCGGCTCGCCAATCTCATAGCCAAGCTCCTCAAGGGCCAGGTAAATGATTCGGTTCTGAAACCTCTCTTCCAGAACCGTGCCTTCAATAGGGCGTACCGTGATGCCCTCGCCTGGCATGTCACTTGCGAAGGCAAGGCCGCCGGTCGCAACGGCGGCGGCAAGTGCAATGCAGACTGTCTGGTAAATCTTCTGGTTCATCTTCATGGGTCATTCTCCTGATTTTCCCGGTATTCGGGAATCATGTGGTTGAAAAGGAAAAGCGGCAAACGTAATCACGATTGCTGTGTCTTTGTCCGTAAATGCCTGACTGACAATGCAAATAAATGCCAACCAAAGTCGGATCACCGCGCTCGTAGCACGCCCGGATCCTGCCCCTTGCATGTCCTGCCTCATCATTCCCCTGTTTCTTCTGTTGCGGTTTTTGTGCTCCTGTCCGTATCCATTCCCCCGTGCTTGATTTCCGTGCGGCCGGATCGTTCACGCCGAGTGGCGGCGCTACGCGATTGCGTGCGTCTGCAGGTATCGACAACGGTCAGCACAAAGCCGACCGGACCGCCCTGCCACCAATGGCGGTGGCCCCGTTCGCGCCCCGACCGGGTGACTCCCTGGGTGATGCGGTCAAGGACGACAGCCAGAATCACGATCCCGAGGCCGCCGACGATCGCCTTTCCCGCATCCAGTCGCCCCATGGCGCGCAAGACCTCGTTTCCGAGCCCCCTGACGGCGATCATCGAGGCAATCACCACCATCGACAGCGACAGCATGATCGTCTGGTTGACGCCCGCCATGATCGTCGGCATGGCGAGCGGCAGTTCGACCTTGAACATGATCTGCGAAGGGCTGGCGCCGAAAGCGCGGGCCGCCTCGACGACGCTCTGGTTGACCTGACGGATCCCCAGCGACGTGAGGCGGATGAGAGGCGGCACCGCAAACACGACGGTCACGATGACTCCCGAGACATTGCCGATTCCCACCAGCATGACCACGGGCACCAGGTAAACGAAGGCGGGAATCGTCTGCATCGTGTCGAGCACGGGCCGAACCGCGCCCTGGAATCGGTCGGACTTCGCCGCCAACACCCCCAGGGGAAACCCGATGATCAGGCACATGGTGACCGAGCAGAGCACGATGGCGAGTGTCGTCATGGCCAATGCCCACGCCCCGGGATCCAGCAGCCCGAGCGCCACCAGGGAGACCAGGACGATAATGGCCACCCGGCGCCCGGAAATCTGCCATGCCAGCAATGTCAGCAAGACGATCATGATGGTCGGTGACACCGCCTGCAGGACGTTCTCGACGGAATTGATGCCGTCGTTCAGGGTGCGCTTGATCGGCTGAATCGTGCCACGGTTCGCCGAGGCCCATTGCTTGATGCCGTCCGCCCAGTCGGCAATGCCGAGGTCAAGGTGCGGGAACGGATCCAGCAGGCTGAATGTCCCGTCGTCGCTCATTGATCCGGCCCCTGCCGTGTCAGACGGCCCTGAATACCGCGGATCAGGGCCTTCTTCGTGACGACCCCGATTCGCTTCCCGTTCTCCTCGATGATCAGCGGGGCGTCCGTGTCGATGGAGAGTTCGGCCAGGCGGTCAAGATTGTCGTCCGGGCGCGCGGTCAGCAGGCCCGGGCTGTCAAGGGAGCCCTCCCGGGCCTCGTAAACCGCCACCGGCTCCATGATGCGGGCTGCCGTAACAAGATTGAGCTTGGAGATGCCCGCCACGAAGTCGGCCACATAGGAATCCTTTGGTTCCGTCACGATCTGTTCGGGGGTGCCCACCTGGACCAGCATGCCTTCCCGCATGATCGCAATGCGGTCGCCGATGCGGATCGCCTCATCCAGGTCGTGCGTGATGAACAGGGTGGTCTTGTTCATCTCCCTGGCGAGTTTCATGAACTGATCCTGCAACTGGCGCCGGATCAATGGGTCAAGCGCCGAAAACGGCTCGTCCATCAGCAGGAACTGCGGGTCAGCCGCGATGGCCCTTGCCAGCCCGACACGCTGCTGCATGCCGCCGGACAGTTCGTCCGGATAACGGTCGCCCCATCCGGCCAGTTCGACGACATCGATCACCCGGTCGGCGATTTCATGGCGCGACTTCCGGTCGTGCCCGCGCACCTCGAGGGCAAAGGCCACGTTCTCGCGCACCGTGCGGTGGGGCATCAGCGCCATGTTCTGGAACACCATCCCGATCCGGGAAGCCCGCAATTCCCGCAGGCCGGCCGGGCCCAGGGCGCCGATATCCTCGCCCTCTATCCAGACCTCACCCGCTGTCGGCTCCACCAGGCGGTTCAGATGCCGGATCAGGGTGGATTTTCCGGATCCGGAAAGCCCCATGATGCAGAAGATCTCCCCGTTCCCGACCGAGAACGAGACATCCCGGACGCCCACGACGCACCCGAACCGCCGCAGGACATCGTCCTTGCCAAGGCCTTCCGACCGGACTGCATCCATGGCTCTGTCGGCGCCGTTGCCAAATATTTTCCAGAGCTTCCGGCATTCGATTACCGGCTCGGTGTCGCCCGAAGGAACAACTCCCTGCACCATCGTCAGTATCCGAACTCGCGGTCCACGCGATTGAGCAGCTCGGTTCCATCCACGAACCGCTGCAGGTTGCGGAAGAACAGGTCCAGGGTCAGCGGGACGTAGCGGTCGCCGTCATCCGCCGACACATGCGGTGTGACGATCAGGTTCGGCGTGGACCAAAGGCGCGAGCCTTTTTCAATCGGTTCGGGCGTGAAGACATCCAGCACGGCGCCGGCCAGTTCCCCGGCTTCGAGCTTGTCGCAAAGGGCGTCGTAATCCATCGCCGACTGCCGTCCGATATTGACGACGCCGCAGGTGGGCTTGAGCAGGTCCAGCCGCCGCCGGTCTATCAGGCCGTTCGTTTCCGGCGTATCGGGCATCGCCAGATACAGGATATCGGCGTCGGGCAGGACCGTGTCGATTTCGCCGGTCGGCACGACCCTGGCACAGCCTGCCACATCGCCGCCGCGCCGGTTGACGCCAACCAGGTTCGGGCCAAGGGGCGCCAGCTTGCTGATCACCGCGCCGCCGAGGCTTCCCGTGCCCACCACGACGACCGTCCTGCCGGCGATCGGCGTGCTGTAGAGCGAATCGTACACTTCGTTGCGCTGGTTGGTAACGATGGCGGGAACGTGGTTGTGCAGCATCAGTGCCGCCATGAGACCGTATTCCCCGGCCTTGTCGGAATGCACGCCCTTGTTGTTGGTCAGTTCCACATTCGCCGGCAGCCAGTCCAGCGGAAGCAGGTGCTCGACGCCCGCGCCGATACAGTGAATCCAGCGCAGGTGCGGCGCCCGCCCTGCAAGTCCCTCGGTTGGAAGATTCCAGGTCAGCAGGATGTCCGCCCTGGCGACGGACGATTGGAAGTTGTCCTCGTCCCAGTCGAAGAACGGCTCGATCCTGTCCGCCAGGTCGGGGAAATCCGCCAGGGCCGCGCCGAACCGTTCCGCGTCAATCGTGAATACCTCTTCTCCCTCCGGCGTGTTCGGGAACGAGCCGGCCGCCCACCGGTTGTTCTTGACGTGAATGTGGTACTTGCCGGCAGGTTCCATGTCAACGTTCCGGTGGTGGAAAAGAGGGTTCTTGCAAAGTGAGATCAGGAGCGACGGTCATTCCGGACCGTCGCGCTCCATCCGCTCGAGTTCCGCAATGATGTGTGCGTCGCGCTCGGCCAGGGGCATGCCTTCGGCGGCGAACTGCATCTCCATCACCGCCCTGGTCACCGACTTGAGGTATTTCCGGTCATTTCCGTCCTTCGCCGGAAGGCGCAGGATCGTGTCCTGGCCATAGGTCCGAATGGCCTGGCCCTGCAGTTGCTGGGGCTGGGCCGGCTCTTCGCCGCCGGCGAGATTCCGGACGAGCTGGCGAATCCTTCGACGGTACAGCGACACGCCGCGATCCGTCGGCATCAGGTTCTCGCCATGGTGCGCGCTGATCGGCCCCATGCCTTCGACGGCTTCGGCGTCGGCGGGCCTGCGCTGTCGCTCTTCCCGGGTGCGGTCCACGATCTCGCCCTGCTCGATCAGTTCGCAACCCTCCTTGCTGTTGTATTCATGCGGGTCGCCGCGGTCGCCGAAATTGGCCCAGGCCAGGCTCATGGACCGGCGGTCATCCACAGGAACGACCCAGCGCGTGAACGAACTGCGCCCGAAGTAATGCGCCCGGGTGCCGTCAGCGGTAAAGGCCGAACCCGCCTGGGTGAAGTTGGGCAGGACCAGTTCGTTGACACGTATCCAGGCGAAGTCGCCGACACGCCTCGTGTTGCTGCCGAGAAACTGCAGCCCGCGTTCGAAAACCTGCAGTTCCCCGATCTCCTTCATCGCCTCGGAAAACTGGGCGCCGCCATTCAGGCTGTGCAGGAACGTCGTATGGACCGGATCCATGATCGCGTCCAGCACCTGGAGCCAGTTGCAAGCGTAGTCGGCCCGATACGGCCGCCTGGTGATGCCGGGCGTCTCGAACGAATCGTACCAGGGGAAGTCCGGCATCCTGTCGGCCGGACCAAGATAGGCGAATACCAGGCCGGCATACTCCACCACCGGATAGGCGCCGAGACGTACCCTTGCGCGCACATCGGCAGCAGGGCCGCAGTCCGGTGACTCCCCCGGGGTTTCGAGGATTTCTCCGTCCGGGGCGAACAGCCAGCCATGGTAGCAGCACCGGATGCCGTTCTCTTCGCACCGCCCGAAAGCCAACGATGCCCGGCGGTGCGGGCAGTGCTTGTGAACCAGCCCGATTTCCCCGGCAGTCGTCCGAAACAGGACCAGGTCCTCGCCCAGCACCCGGATTTCCCTGGGCAGGTCCCCCACTTCCGATGTTAGGGCCACGGGGTGCCAGTAGCGCCGCAGGAACTCGCCGCCTACCGTGCCGGACCCGGTCTCGGCTAGTTCGTGGTCATAGTCGGGCACCTGGGTGCGCTCGTAACCGGAATACCCGCTTCTTTTGACCGGCTGGCCCAGCATCACGGTCATTTCGTCCTCCCCTGCATCGTGCGCAGCGATCTAAACGTCAGTTGCATCGGGATTTCCCCCCGATTTCCGGCTTGATTCGCGCTGTTGACATCGTATCGTCTGCTGTTTGGATCAACGGAATTGGTTGCTCGACAATTCCTACGGCAACACCAGCGCCGACTCACTCTCCAATGCCGCAGAAATTTCCGGCGGGACATTTGCCCTGCGACAATGCGACCCAGGGCATCAAACATTCCTCCCGGAACTTGAAAGTGGAGCAAATTCGAATTCTGTAAAGAAATTTAACATATATTGCCTTATCGGCAAAATTATTTGCATTAATTTATTTCTTCATTAATAATCTTGTGGAACTTTTCTTTTATCCATAATCATGGCACCGGAATCAGCGGAACCCGCCAGACTGAAATCCATCCGACTCGCATCCGTCGACAACGATCTCAACCGCAAGATCGTCAAGATGCTGCAAAGCGATGGCCGCCGGCCCTACAAGGACATCGCCATGGCCCTTGACGTGTCCGAAGGCACCGTGCGCAACCGGGTGCAGTCCATGAAGCAGGCGGGCGCGCTCCGCATCTGCGCCCTGGTCGATCCGACCGAGGTCCGCTACAAGGCGGAC